>NZ_JBEOPQ010000005.1:0-141502 GCF_040310285.1 Pseudomonas sp. HY2-MNA-CIBAN-0224
GAGCGAGCTTGCCTCGCGATCTTTTGATCTTTCTAAAAGATCGCGAGGCAAGCTCGCTCCTACAGTTTTCTCACTTTCTGCGCAATTTGTTACCATCCGTTTCTCGTTTTCTCCCTTCGCATTTCCCGTCTTTTAGGTAACCCATGAAATTCTCACGTCTGCGCGCTGATGTCCTGGCCGGGCTCACGACGTCATTTGCCCTGCTGCCCGAGTGCATAGCCTTCGCCTTGGTGGCTCATCTCAACCCGCTGATGGGCCTGTATGGCGCGTTCATTATTTGCACCATTACCGCGCTGTTCGGTGGTCGACCGGGCATGGTGTCCGGTGCCGCAGGCTCAATGGCGGTGGTGATCGTGGCGCTGGTGGTGCAACACGGTGTGCAGTATCTGTTAGCGACCGTGCTGCTGAGCGGGCTGATCATGCTGGCGTTCGGGTTGCTCAAGCTCGGCAAGCTGGTGCGCATGGTGCCGCACCCGGTGATGCTCGGGTTTGTGAACGGGCTGGCGATTGTCATCGCCATGGCGCAACTCGACCACTTCAAGGACGGCGACACCTGGCTCAGCGGCATGCCGCTGTACGTGATGATCGGCTTGGTGGCGCTGACCATGGCCATTGTCTATTTGTTGCCGCGCCTGACCCGCGCCGCGCCGCCGGCGCTGGTTGCGATCTTGAGCGTGGGGCTGGCGGTGTACTTGCTGGGCCTGCCGACCCGCACCCTCGGAGACATGGCGCACATCGCCGGGAGCTTGCCGACGTTTGCCTTGCCGGACATCCCGTGGAACCTCGACACCCTGCGCATCATTGCGCCTTACGCGATCGTGATGGCGGTGGTGGGGCTGCTGGAAACCCTGCTGACCTTGAATTTGACCGACGAAATCACCGAGTCCCGGGGTTACCCGGACCGCGAGTGCGTGGCGCTCGGGGCGGCGAACATGGTGTCGGGGGCCTTCGGCGGCATGGGCGGCTGCGCGATGATCGGGCAAACTGTGGTCAACCTCAGCTCGGGCGGGCGAGGGCGGTTGTCCGGGGTGACGGCCGGGGTGATGATCTTGCTGTTCGTGCTGTTTTTGTCGCCGTTTATTGAGCGAATTCCGCTGGCAGCGCTGGTCGGGGTGATGTTCGTGGTGTCGCAACAGACCTTCGCCTGGGCCTCTTTGCGGGTGCTGAACAAAGTCCCGTTGAACGATGTGCTGGTGATTATCGCGGTCACGGTCATCACCGTGTTTACCGACCTGGCGGTTGCGGTGATGTGCGGGGTTATCATCGCGGCGCTCAACTTTGCCTGGCAACAGTCGCGGCAGCTGTATGCCGAAACATCGGTGCAAAGCGACGAGAGCAAACTGTACCGGGTTCACGGCACCTTGTTTTTCGCCTCGACCACGGCGTTTCTCAAGCTGTTTGACCCGGCCGATGACCCCGCCAGCGTGACTCTGGATTGCAGCCAGTTGAGCTTTGTTGATTACTCGGCGATTGCCGCGCTGGACACGTTGCGCGAGCGCTACCGCAAAGCGGGCAAGCATTTGCGCGTTGTGCATGTGTCGGAGCGCTGCAAAAAACTACTCAAGCGCGCCCGCGTCCCTCACGTTTAACACCCTCTCCCGTGGGAGAGGGTTTCTAAAGGTCGGTTACACCTTAAAGTGGCTGACCATTGCTTGCAGTTGTGTCCCCAGCCGCGCCAGTTCAACGCTGGACTTGGCGGTTTCATCACTGGCCGCCGCGGTTTGTTCTGACACGTCACGTACGTTGAGGATGCTGCGGCTGATCTCTTCTGCCACGGCACTTTGCTGCTCGGCCGCTGCGGCAATTTGCTGGTTCATCGATTGAATATTCGACACGGTGCGGGTAATACCCTGCAACGAAGTGCCGGCCTGACGGGTCAGGTTCACGCTGCTGTCGGTCAAGGTGCGGCTGTTGTTCATGACCTCGGCCACTTGCTGGGTGCCACTTTGCAGCGCTGCGACCAGCGTTTGAATTTCTTCGGTGGAGTTTTGCGTGCGCTGCGCCAAGGCCCGCACCTCATCGGCCACCACCGCAAAGCCACGTCCTGCATCCCCGGCGCGTGCGGCCTCGATCGCCGCGTTAAGCGCCAGCAGATTGGTCTGGTCGGCCACGGCTTTGATCACGTCCATGACGCTGCCGATCTTGTCGCTTTCTGTTTGCAACACGGCCATGGCCTGGGTCGAACGGCCGACTTCAACGGCCAGGCGTTCGATCTGGCCAATGGCCTGATTGACCACGTTGTCACCGGCGCGTGCTTCGTCGTCGGCGGCCGCTGCAGCGTGGGACGCTTGCTCGGCATTACGTGCGACTTCTTGCACGGTCGCGGTCATTTCATGCATGGCGGTGGCCACTTGATCGGTTTCGACCTTCTGGCTGTTGACCCCGGCGCTGGTCTGCTCGGTGACCGCAGACAACTCCTCAGCTGCGCTGGCGATTTGCGTGACGCCGTCGCGGATCCCGCTGATCAAATCACGCAGGGTCGTGCCCATGCGCGCAATACCTTGTTGCAGGATGCCCAGGTCATCGCGGCGAGTCACTTGCAGGTTGTGGCTCAGGTCGCCGCTGGCAATGCGCTCAACAACCTCCAGCGTTTCACGCAGCGGGCGGGTGATCTGGCGGGTAATCACGACCGCTGCCAGCACGCCCAGCAGCAAGACCAACAAGGTGCTGATCAATTGCAGGCGGTTGGCACTGGCGCTGTCGGTGTCACGGCGTTCCAACTGAATGTTGTACAGCTCGGTGCTGCGGCTAACGATGCCATTGCCGTAGTCCGTCATGTCTTTGCGGCGGTCGATAATGCTGTTGTCCGTGTCGGTGTACACCTGCAGCGCTTGGGTGTACTCAGCCATCGCATCTCTTAACGCACGCAAGGTGTCAGCGGCGCTGGCGCTGAAAAAAGTGTTCAACCCCGCAAGGCTGGCCGTCGCAGCGGCCAGTTGGTTGCGCGCAGCCTGTTCGGTCGCAGGCGTGGGCGAGGCAATGTAGGCGCGGCCCAGATCGCGGGCCATAAGGAACTGTTCACGCACTTTGGTGACCGCCTGGTACTGCTCAAAACGGCCCTCTTCGCCCGCCGGGCGTTGCAAAGTGCGTGCGTCCAGCGTGGCGATGTCGGCCAGCGTCGCTTTGGCGCTGCGATCCATGCGCTCACGCGACACCGCAGACTCAACGTAAGCCTTGCGCATCGCCACCAGGGCGCTTTGGTAGCGGGTGATGAGATCGTGTTGCTCGTTCAGCAACTTGAGGTTTTCGGGGCTCTTGAACGTGCTCAGCAGTTGTTTTTGCTGCGCCTCAAAGGCTTCCAGGTTGGTCTGCACGTTCTGTGCAGCGGTCTCGTCGCCATTGGTCAGCATGTACTGCAAACGTGCGACCCGCAGGTTGGTCAGCGCGCTGTTGAGTTGCGTGATATCGGTCATCCAGTTACTGCGGTCAATCAATGTCCCCAGGCTGAACCAATTGCTGATTGCCATCAGGCAGGTGAGGGCCAAAACCAGGCCGAAGCCCAAGGCCAGTTTCATGTTGACGCTGATGTTGCTCAGCCAACTGTTCATTTCAATCTCCAGGAACGGTGCGCGCAGGATCTGTTATCGCTGGAGGGGTTTTGTTTTTCTGGCCCAGCAAATACGTGTGTTGAGCTGTATCGGCGGCGTTGAGCAGAGCTGAAACGTTTTTTGATGCGCAATGATCAGTGGTTAAAAAGGTTCTCCAAAACCGTAGTCAAAGGTGTGTTTAAAGACTTTTTTCACATTTGCTTCACCTGTCTCCTACACCCGAGTTTTTAAACTATGTTCAGTTTGGGAAAAGCCTTGCTATGCAAGACTGTTTTTCGTACCAGCGGGATTGTTCACCCATCCATTGTCATATTCGCGTTATAGGGTGGCAGCGACTGTTGTTCACTGACTGCCATAGGGGCGTTCTACGTGATTTTGAGTCTTCGTTTAGCGGGTGCTAAGCGCGCATTACTGCGCAAAGCGTTCGCGCGTTATCGAAATGCACTGGTGGTCGTCGTAGCGACGGTTTTGACCGTATTTATTACCCTTCAATTGCTGGCGCCTGCACCTGCGCCCAACCTGGCGCTGCCCGGCAATGCCAGCCGTGTGGTAGCTCTGAAACAAAGCTGGGCTAAAGGCGATGTCATTGCGCTGGTTCGTCATGGCGAACGTTGCGACCGTTCCTCGACCCTTTGCCTGGGGCCTGAAGATGGCATCACTGTGCACGGCGAATCCGTTGCTCAAGCGCTGGGCAATGAGTTCCTTCAGATGGGGCTGGCCCATGCCGATATCTACAGCAGCTTGCTGACCCGCTCACGGCAGACGGCTGACGCGATGTTTACTCGCCCGGTTGAGGCTCAAGACTGGGTGTTCAACTGCAGGGGCAAAATGCTCAGCGACGTGCTCAAGCACAAAGTCCCGGGTCGCAATCTGGTGCTGGTCACCCATAGCGAATGCATGGACGAGCTTGAGAGCCAGATGCATGTGCCCACAGAAACCACCTTCAGCTATGGCGCTTCGTTGTTTATCAACGTAGAGGGCGCCAGCGCACAGCCGCAAATGCTCGGTTATGTTGAAACCAAAGACTGGAACAGCATCGTACCGCCAGGCACCCTGCCAGCTGGCCATAGCCTCGAAGCCTCGCGGTTTTAACACCTCAAACGTGTAGGAGCGAGCTTGCCTCGCGATCTTTTGATCTTTTAAAAGCTCGCGAGGCAAGCTCGCTCCTACAATTTGGGTACCATCAAGGCAATACACGATTCCAATTGTCTTCGACCGGCAACGGCACGTCCCTGAGTTCCTGGGCCACGGCTTTTTCGATGTCGTCGGCGCTGAGCTCTTTTTCATCAAGCCACGGCCATGGGGCATCCGCATCGCGAAAGTCGAGTTGGTCGTTCAACTGCTGACACGCGAGCGCGAGCAAGTGCATCAGCACCCACTGGCTGGTGAGGTACGCCTTCTGTTGCACCGGGCTACGGTTGAGCAGGGCGGTGACCTCTGTCACCTGCGGGTTTGGCCACACGCTGCTGCGCAGGTTCCAGACCAGCGCGCCGTTGTTTGAGACGTCTTTGTCGGCCAATGTCGGGTCGATGCTGACCTCGATGCTCAGCTTTACATGTTGGTGCTCAAGCTGGTCAATCAGATAACGGGCGAGGCCGGATTGGCGCAGGTACGCCGTCGCCGTCTTGTAGGCCAACTGAGCGTTATTGTCGCTCAGGCTCTGGCTGGTAATGCTGATGGTCATGGCTAGCTCCTTGACTGGGTAACGTCCAGCACAGGGAGCGTAGCCAATGTGCCGTAATCGGCCACGCCAAGTGTCGTTCTATTGCCGCGGATCAATCTTCTGAAGCGGGTGCCAGCGTCACGAAGTAAAAGTGATGACGACCAACGCTGACCGTGTCCAGCACCTTCAGCGCCACACCCGGCACCTCGGTTTTGTCGATAACCGCGATATTGTCGGGCGACTCAGCCAAAAACGCCTGCAACTCGGCGGCTGAGTTCAACGTGTGCGGCAGTTGCTGGCTATAAAACACCACGGCCCCCAGACGCTCGTCCGGTTGCAGCAGGGCGATGTGTTTGCCGCTGGCTTGCAGGCTGATGACCTGCGCGGCCACGGGCTGGAAGGATTCGCTGCGATCGGCGCGCGGCGCCCATACAGTCGCAGCGATCAGGTAGGTGGTGACAACCCCGGCCAGCAGCGCGATGGCCAGCGAACGGTGGTAGTCACTCAAAAACTTGGCGATGGCCGAATCCTGGCTTTTCTTGCGCAGCCATTGCAGCACCACCCCGGCGTACTCGGCAGCGATCACGGCGGCCGCCGGGGTCAGCGACATCAAGTACACCGCGCGTTTGCTTGAGGCGATGTTGAGCATCAGGTATTGCGCCAGCAGCCACACGCAGAAAAACAGCAGGTAAGGGTTGCTGCGCAATTGCTTGCGAAAATGCCACAGCCCCAGGAACGTCAGCAGGTTCCACGGCAGGAAGCTCTCGGGCAGTTTGCGCAGGTAATAGTAGAAGGGTTCGTAGTGCCCGGCCTCGACAAAGGAACCGCTGAAACGGCCAATGCTGTTGGTCAATACCACTTCGCTGACCGCTTGCAGCCCGCCGCGTTGATACAGCACACACAGCCAGATCAGCAGCGGGATCAAACCCACCAGGGTCATCAGGGCCGGACGCAGCCAGTCATTCACGGCAAAGCGTTTGTTGATCAGGCTGTCACACAGCAGATAGGTAAAAATCACCACCCCCGGCAAGGCCAGGCCGAACACGCCTTTGCTCAAGGTGGCAATGGCAATCCCGGCGGCAAACAGTAACCAGCTACCGGCCGCAAAGCGCGGCTGGCGGCTGGCCTGGTAAAACGCCAGCAGCGCCATGCTGACGCCCAAGGTCAGCAGCGAATCTTCACCGACCTGGCGCGCATTCGCCCAAAAGCTGCCCATGGTGGCCAGCATTGCGGCAGCCGTCCAGGCCATGGCTGTCGGCCGACCGAAGCGGCGCAGCATGGTGAACAGCAACATGATGCTGCACAGCCCGGCGATGGCGGACGCCAAGCGCACGGCAAACAGCTGGCCGCCAGACAGCTGGATCGCCGTCGCATCGAGCCACAGGCTCAGGGGAGGTTTTTCAAGGAAGGGTTCATTCAGCAGGGACGGGGTGACCCAGTCCTGACTCAAGTGCATTTGCATGGCAATCCCGGCGACCCGGGATTCGGTGGAACCTTGCAGATGGTGGTTACCCAAGGCAAAAAACATCAACACACAACCGAGCAGCAGTAACAGCAGAGCGGGACGAGTCAGACGCATTGGGTTACCAGGCTATATTTCAGTGAATAATGCGCTGGAGTATAGGAGGGGAAAGTTTAACAAAATGTGAAAAATGGACGATTCAGGACTTTTTGCCCCGTGAAGGCACCGCAATGTTTGCAGGCATCAACGTTGTTCCTGACCCGGCGATGACCGGGTCAGGATCACACTCAGAACGTTGCCTTGACCTGCAGGCCTGCGACCAGCGCATTGCCCCGGCTTTTGCCGTAGAACGCCCCCGGTTCGATGATGTATTGCACATCCGGACGCAGCAGCAACCATGGCGTTACTTGCGCGCCGTAGTTGAGTTCCAGCAACTGCTCGCCGCTGTCGAGGTTGGCGATCATGTTGGCTTGCTCAGGGTTGGCAGCCGCAGCTTCTTGCACGTCACGCGAGCGTGAGTTGAATACCGCACGCCCGTAAGCGAAGGCGATGCTGTCTTGCGGGCGGCTGGCAAACGGCTTTTGTTTCACCAGGCCTACTGCGTACCAACGGCGCATGGCCGAGGTCGCGGCATTGCTGGTGGCGGCCTGGCCAAAGGCGCGCAAGACGCTTTCGGGGTCTTGCTCATCACGCCAGATCGCCTGGTCGACCAGTACGTAAGCGCCGGTGCGGTTGTTGGCTTTGTGCGTGCTGCCAATTTTCGTGGTGTTGGAGGTGTCGTAGTACCAGCCCGCTTTGTATTGGCCGCTCAGCCAGGCGTTGTGGTTGTAGATCGCTTCCAGCGGCAGGATGGCACCGGTGGTGCCACGGGTGGTCATGGTGAACGCTTCGGAGGAGCGGCTGTTGTACTCCGGATTAACCTGGAACACCGCGGTTTGCAAGGTCAGCGACGGGCTCACGGTGTAGCGCAATTCAGCGCCCCAATGAGGTGTCGGGTAGTTGCTCCAGCCGCTGCCGTTGGACATGGTCAACGGGTGGGCGCAGAAACCGGCGTTTACAAAGCTGGTCAGCAGCGGCATTCCGCCAAAGTCGTTGCCCATCGCCAGGAAGCCGAGTTTGGTGGTCAGCGCCGGGCTGAACAGCGTGCGCTGGTAGCTGAATTCAGACAGCCGCGTGTACTGGCCGCCGTAGTTCTCTTGCACTGGCAAGCGGTTGCCCACCAAGTCTTCGGAGGCGCTATGGCCGCGACGGTCGTTGACGGTGATCTGCACCAGGCCCGCGTCCGGGGTATCGAGCAGCTTGCTCAGGTCGAACTGGGCGCCGATGCGCACTTGCTGCGAATAGCGCGTGCCGTGCTTGATCCCGCCATGCAGGTTGGAAAACGTTTCGGAGTTGTAGTCGCCGGTCAGCTTAATGCCTTTGTCGATCAGCTTTTGGCGTTCGCCGCCCCAATCGCCGGTCAGCGTTGAGCGATTCATCAGGTCGTCAGAAGTGTCTGCAAGCGCACAAGCGGGGGCGAGGGCCAAGAGTGACAAGCCGCTGCACAGGCCGGAAGTCAGCAAGGCGCGGGAAGAAAAAAACATCTAAAAGTGCTCCTTCAAAAGCAGTGTCGCAAAGCAGGGGGCGACACGATGTCGCACAGTATGAACTAGTTAGTTCATAAAATTAATATTTCGTCATATTGCCGCGACGAGAGGGTGCAGTTCGCTGTGAAGATGAAAACGCGCAGTTTTAGCGAGGTTTCGGCGCATATACCGGCATGTTAGGTAACGATTTTCAGCTTGTTTTAGCCGGGTCACTGGCGAATCGTCCGCGCTCTTTCGACGTATTCCCAGGTAATAGACTCTGATGAGCAGCGCTAAACCCATGATCGGCACCAAGGCTTTGTCCGCAAACCTTAAGCGCGGTCGCCTGGAGGTTGAGGTCAACGCATCGACTTTTGAGCCACAGGCCCTTTTCCGTTTCGCTGAACGGCGTAACCCCAAGCGCGCCTTTTTGTTTGTCTCGTGTGTGTTGGGGCGGCACATTCCTGCCCGACCGTCGCGGATGGCCGAGTGTTTCGATGCGCTGGCCGCGCAAATCCCCGCGGACTTGCCCGGCCCGGTGCTGGTCATCGGCATGGCCGAAACGGCCGTCGGCCTCGGCGCTGGCGTACACCGCGCCTTGGCCCGCACGCGTAACGACAGTGTTTATCTGTGCAGCACCCGGCACCCGACGGGCAGCACGGTGTTTGCCCGTTTTGAAGAAGAACACAGCCACGCCACTTCGCATTTACTGCACCTGCCGCAGAGTGCGCAGGTCCGTGCCCTCATGCTGACGGCCCGTTCACTGGTGCTGGTGGATGACGAGGCGTCTACCGGCACCACCTTTATCAATGTGTGTAACGCCCTGGCTGACGCCGGGCTTGAGTCGATTGAACGCATCGTTAGCGCAACCCTGACCGACTGGTCCCAGGGTGCGTTGCGCAAGGTCAAGGGCAGTCACGCCAGCAGCGTTTCACTGCTCGCCGGGCGCTACACGTTTGCCGAAGATGCACACGCCGAGCTGCCAGAAATGCCCAGCGTCGGCACAGTGGGCCAAGGTCATTGGCCACTTGAGCCTGATCGAGACTGGGGGCGCATGGGCGTGTGCGAACACCGCGACACGCTGGCCCCTGATCTGCACGTCGCCCCCGGCGAGCGGGTTGTGGTGATAGGCACCAGTGAGTTTGTCTGGCCGCCTTTTTTGCTCGCTGAGCGGCTGGAGCGTTCGGGCGCTGATGTGCATTTCAGCGCCACCAGCCGTTCACCCATCGCCTTGGGGCACGCCATCGACCATGCGCTGTCGTTCAGCGACAACTATGGTCTGGGCATTCCCAACTTTTTATACAACGTCGCCCCCGGCCAGTTTGACCGTGTACTGATTTGCAGCGAAACCCCGGCGGCTGCGCTGGATCCGGCATTGCTGCGGGCATTGAATGCACAGGTGATTGTTTATGGCCACTAATCGCCCGCTTGTGTTCGTTGACCTCGACGACACGTTGTTTCAAACCGCCCGCAAAATGGCCGAAGGGCCGCGCTGCACCGCCACGCTCGATGCTTTTGGCCAGCCCAATGGCTTTATGAATGCGACCCAGCAGGGCTTTGTCGAGTGGTTGCTGGCCACCTCCGACGTGGTTCCCGTGACTGCGCGCAGCGTTGAGGCGTATCAGCGGGTGCAGCTTCCATTCGCGCACGGGGCCATCTGTGCCCACGGTGGCGTCATCCTCAGCGCACAGGGTGTGCCCGATGGCGACTGGCATGCGCGCATGTGCCACGAACTGGCGCCGGAGCAGGCGCGTTTGCACCGCCTGAGCGAGCAAACCCGGGGGATTGGCGCAGAGTTGGGCTTCTCGCTACGCAGTTGGGTGGTGGACGAGCAAGGCCTGGCCACTTACGTGGTGACCAAACACAGCCATGAAACCGATCAGGCGCTGCTGGTCGTGTGTGCAGAGGCCAAGGCGCGGGGGTTGCTAAACGGCCTCAACGTACAGGGTAATGGGAATAATCTGGCCTTCCTGCCGTTGGCGCTGCAAAAGCGTGAAGCGGTGCGCGAGTGGATTCGCCGCGATCAGGCACTCAACGGCAAACGGCCATTGCTCGGCTTCGGCGACAGCCTGTCAGACCTGGGCTTTATGGCCGAGTGCGACTGGTGGGGCACCCCAAAACGCGGCCAGTTGGCCAGCCATGTGTGTGCGAGCGTGGACCATGCGTAATGTTTATGCGGGTTTGAATACCGTTGGCAGCGGCAGTTACGGTCGTGATGATGTGCACTTTTTACTGCGTGCGATGGACATTAAAGCCACCGATGTGCAGGAAAAAGAGCACCTGATCCAGACCCGGCAGCGCCACTACTCCGAAATGATCAGCCAGGAGCATGCGCCCTCCCAGCCCCATCAAAACCTTTATCGACGGGCGCTGGCGCACAATGCGGCGCGTATGGCCATGGATGTTCAGGCCCTGGCCAACGCCTTGAACGAACGTTGCACCGGCAGCACCCTTGCGCTGGTGTCATTTGTGCGCGCCGGGGTACCGCTGGGCGTATTGCTACGCCGGGCATTGCTTGAAGCCGGTCGTGATGTCCGGCATTACGGGGTCAGCATTATCCGCGATCGAGGTATCGACAGCGTGGCCCTCGAAGCGGTCATCAAGGCTCACGGTGCCGAAAACATCGTCTTCGTCGATGGCTGGACGGGCAAAGGAGCGATCAGCGAACAACTGCGTGAGAGCCTGGCTGCCGATTCGCGCTTTGCACCCCGGCCACGGTTGGTGGTGTTGGCGGATCCGTGTGGGCGTGCCTGGCTGGCAGCGTCTGCCGAAGACTGGCTGATCCCTTCGGGAATTCTGGGGGCCACTGTGTCCGGTCTGGTGTCACGCTCAATCTGGGCGCCAAAACCCGGCCTGCACGGCTGTGTGATGTACCCCCATTTGGCCGGGCATGACGTGACCATGAGTTTTGTCCACAGCATCGAAACCGAACGTGCCCGGTTAACCGCGCCCGCCAGTGCTCAACCCTGGACGCTGGCACAGAGTTGGGCGTTGCAACGCCGCGCGCAAAGTGTGCTGGACGGTATCTCAACGCGCTTTTCGGTGTTCAACAGCAACCGGATCAAGCCCGGTATTGCCGAGGCCACCCGTGCCGTCATGCGCCGCATGCCCGAGCAGGTGCTGGTGCGCCGGCGTGACGATCCGGACGTGCAACTGCTGATGCACCTGAGCCGTCAGGCCAACATCGAGGTCCGCGAAGTCGGTGACGAGTTGGGGCCGTATCGCGCCCTCACCGTCATCAGGAGCGTGCGCTGATGATCAAGCATTCGCCCTATGCCTTGGGGGCCACGTTGTACATGCCGGCCACCCGGCCGGACATCCTGGACGTGGTGTCTGGTGAAAAAATCCAGGGTTTGCGTTCGCTGGTGCTGTGCCTCGAAGACGCCGTGGCCGCCACCGATGTGCAACAGGCACTGAACAATCTCAAACACCTGCTGGAGGCTATCGAGGCACGGGGCGGTCGACCGTTCGGCGGGCCGATCCTGTTTATCCGGCCGCGTGACAGCCACATGGCGGCGCTGCTCAATGAATGGCCGTTAATGCGCCACGTCGATGGATTTGTTGTGCCTAAACTGTGCCTTAGCAACCTGCGTGAGTGGCAGCAGGCCGTGGCCTGCGACGACCTGATGCTGATGCCAACCCTTGAAACGCCTGAGGTCTTTGACCCTGGTGCCATGGTTGAATTGCGCAGTGCCCTGCTCGAACACTTGCCGGGGCGTATCATTGCCCTGCGCATAGGCGGTAATGATCTGATGGGCTCTCTGGGGCTGCGTCGTTCACCGACGATGACGCTTTACAGCACACCGATGGGTTACGTTATCCCGATGTTATGCGGGATCATGGGCTCTGCGGGGTTTGCGCTGACGGCGCCGGTGTTTGAACAGCTCAATGCGCCGCAGTTGCTGGAGCAGGAATTGGCGCTGGATATCGCCCATGGGCTTGTCGGTAAAACCGCAATCCATCCGGGGCAAATTGCAGTTATCCACAGGGCGCTGCAAGTCAGCCTTGAAGATTTCCACAGCGCATGCCAAATACGAAGTGATACGGCGCCTGCGGTGTTCAAGTTCAACGATACGATGTGTGAACCCGCGACCCATGGCAAATGGGCGCAAATGATTATTGAACGAGCGCATTGGCAAGGGGTTCGCCCCGAAATGACCCGCTCGATAGACCCTTTTTGGAGGCAGCCTGCGATGGGCTGAAGTAGTCGGTTGAATGAAGTTTTAAATACACCTGAGAAGGGCAAACAGATCCTGTCAGCTTTCGATTTTGATGGCACGTTGACCTATCACGACAGCTTTGTGCCCTTTTTACGCTTCGCGTTTGGCAACCGCTTGTTCGCGATGCGGCTCTTGCGAATGATCCCGGCGACCACTGCTTATTTGCTGGGCCGGATCAGCCGAAATGATTTGAAAGAAAAACTCATCACGGTCTATCTCACCGGAGCCAAGGAAGCATGGGTGGCCGAGCGTGCCGAAGCATTTTGTGACGCTTCCTGGCAGCAATTGATGCGACCTTTGGGCTTAGTATCGGTCGCCTCCGAGCTTGAACAGAAGGCCATTGTGACTATCTGTTCGGCGTCGCCTGAGCTGGTGCTCAAGCCTTTTGCCAAAAAGCTCGGTATCGCGCTCATTGGCACCCGGCTGCAGTCGGTTGATGGCGTGCTGACCGGAGAGATCGACGGCACCAACTGCCGATGCGAGCAAAAAGTCATTCGGCTGGAGGCCCAGTACGGGCCTTTGGATCAATACACCTTACGTGCCTGGGGAGACACCCGGGGCGACGAGCAAATGCTGGGGGCAGCCCAGGAGCCACATTGGCGCGAGTTTCATGCGCTGTGGCGTCGCAAGCGGCCATTGGATGTGTGTCTGCGAGAGGAGCTCTAAGCAGAACAGATCAAGACTCAGCAGTGACTGTCGGCCCCCGTCCCTGAGTTCAGACAAGGAAAGGAAACGCTACATGGCTATTTCGTTGTCAAAGAACCAAGCGATATCCCTGGAAATGGAGGCCGGGGCGGGGCTTGAAAAAACAGATATGGGGCCGGGATCTGACCTGATCAGCAACGCGCTTCAGGCGGTGGGGTTATGACCCTCCTGACGCCAGGCGCCAACACAGGCGTTAACACCCAAACCTTGAACGTGACCGTCAGTTACAGCCCGGTGTCGGGCGCGGAGCTGGACGTTTCGGCATTTCTGCTCACTGCCTCGGGCAAGGTACGTGGCGACAGCGACATGTGTTTCTTCGGCCAGCAAAGTGTCAGCAATGGCGCGGTCAAATTGCTTGAGTCCAGCCCTGGCCGAGCGGTGTTCAGCCTCGATTTACAGGCAATTGATAGCGCAATCGACAAAATCGCGTTGACCGCAACTATCTATCAAAACAAAGCCCGGTTCTCAGCATTTCCCCAAGTGGTGGTGGCTGTGAGCAGCGGTATAGAAGCGCCAATTCCTACGCAAGGCATGCTGGAAACTGCATTGATCCTGGGAGAGTTTTATCGTCGCCAGGGTGTGTGGAAATTCCGCTGTGTCGCTCAAGGCTTTGCCGGTGGCCTGGCCTCATTGGCAGAACACTTCGGGGTAGAGGTTGCCGCTCCCGTCGTTCCATCCCCTCAGCCCGCAACCCCGGCCGCCAAGGTTAACCTGTCGAAGGTCACTCTCGACAAGCAGCGCCCCTCGATCAGCCTCGTTAAAAAAGACGGTGATTTCGGCGAGATCAAAATAAACCTCAACTGGAATCGGGCCCCGCAAAACAGCGGCGGCGGTGGTTTTTTCGCGGCGTTGCGCGGCAAGTCAGGCGGTATCGATCTGGACGTGGGCTGCCTGTTCGAGCTGCAAAACGGCCGCAAAGGCGCCGTCCAGGCCTTGGGTAATGCGTTTGGCGAATATGCCGATGAGCCGTTTATTCAACTGATGGGCGACGACCGTACCGGGGCCGCCAGTGACGGCGAGTGGCTGCGAATCAACGGCAACCAGTGGCACGCAGTACGCCGGGTGCTGGTTTACGCGTTCATTTACAAAGGCGCGCCCAACTGGCAGGCCACTGACGGCGTTATCACCTTGTACATGCCGGGCGAACCGCCCGTCGAAGTGCGCTTGAGCGAAGAGGGCGGTACCAAAGGTATGTGCGCTGTCGTCTTGCTTGAAAACATTGGCGGCAGCGTCAAGGTCAATCGCAAGGTTGAGTTCTACAATGGCCACTCAGACATGGACACGGCCTTTGGCTGGGGCATGCGCTGGGCTGCCGGGTCTAAATGACCGCGATATAACGACCGCCGAAGCTGGCGATTTTGATTTTTGAGGACACCATGGAAAACACGGCAATTGGCTTTCCGCCAACGACCATCGCTGTATTTGTAGCACTTGCGGTCATTGCCCTGGCAATCGATCTGTTTACCCACAAAAGCGATAAACCCGTCACGCTGACCAACGCGGCCTGCTGGTCGATTTTTTGGGTGCTGATCTCACTCGCCTTTGCGGGCTACCTGTATTACGCCCATGGTCCGAGCGTGGCCAGCCTGTTTGTCACCGGTTACGCCCTGGAAAAAGTCCTCAGCGTCGACAACCTGTTTGTGTTCATGGCGATCTTTGCCTGGTTCAAGATCCCCGATGTGCTGCGTCACCGTGTTCTGTACTGGGGCATCATCGGCGCCATCGTGTTCCGCTTGATCTTCGTGGCGATCGGTACAGGGCTTCTGGCTTTTGGCCCATGGGTGGAAGTGCTGTTTGCGGTGATTGTGGCCTGGACCGCGATCATGATGCTGCGCGGCAATGAAGACGACGAAGACGAAGACTATTCCAAACACGTCGCCTACCGGTTTGCGAAAAAACTGTTCCCGGTGTGGCCAAAGCTGCACGGCCACCAGTTTTTTGTGTCGCGTAGCGTGCTGGAGCAGGAGATCACCAAACCCGAAAACAAGGGCATGACCCTGGCCAGCAAAGGCGCCTTGTTCGCCACACCGCTGTTTTTGTGTGTGGTGGTGGTCGAGGTCTCGGACATTCTGTTCGCCTTCGACTCCGTGCCAGCCGTCATTGCCGTCAGCCGTGAACCCTTGATCGTTTACTCCGCCATGATGTTTGCGATTTTGGGCTTGCGGACCATGTACTTCGTGCTTGAAGCCCTCAAGCGTTATCTGGTGCACCTGGAAAAATCGGTTATTGCGTTGTTGTTCTTTATCGCCGCCAAGCTGGCGTTGAATGCAACCAACCACCTGTTTGGCCATGGCATCAGCATTGAGCCAAACACCAGCTTGCTGGTGGTGTTGGTGGTCCTGGCCATCGGCATTGCGGCCAGCGTTGTTTTCCCCGGCAAAGAAGATAAATCGGACGTTAAAAACGGCTGACAGCTTTGCCTTGTTCAACGGCCAGGAGGCGCAGCACACGATGCAGTCGAGGGGGGATGGCTTGGTCTTTCAAGCCGTTCCCATTCAGTTCTTTAGATAAGGATTCACGCACATGGCAGTAAGTCTGAGTAAAGGCGGCAATGTATCCCTGAGCAAAGAAGCACCGGGCCTCACCGAAGTCGTGGTGGGGTTGGGGTGGGATCCACGGGTAACCGACGGCCAGGAGTTCGACCTGGACGCCTCGGTGTTTATTGTTGGCGAGAGCGGCAAAGTGCTGAACGACGCCAGCTTTGTGTTCTACAACAACAAGACCTCACCGGACGGCAACGTTGTGCACCAGGGCGACAACCGCTCGGGCGCAGGCGAGGGCGATGACGAACAAGTGCACGTCAAGCTGTCCGGCTTTGCCTCAGACACCAAAAAATTGGTATTTGCCGTGACCATCCACGAAGCGGTTGGGCGCAAGCAAAGTTTTGGTCAAGTCGCCAATGCGTACATTCGCGTGGTGAACAAGGCGGATGACAAAGAGCTGGCGCGCTATGACCTGAGCGAAGACGCCTCAACCGAAACAGCCATGATCTTTGGTGAGCTGTACACCCATAACAGCGAGTGGAAATTCAAAGCCATCGGCCAAGGCTTTGCTGGCGGCCTGGGCCCGTTGGCCGCGTCTCACGGCGTAAACCTGGGCTAATCCCTTGCGTTAAAAAAGACCCTCCCCGATGCCGGGCAGGGTCTTTTTTTTTGTGTTAAATCCCGCAGCCATCCAAAATTTCGCCCTCTGTAGGAGCGAGCTTGCCTCGCGATCTCTTGATTGTTGAGCGTGAGAACATGCTCCTTTCATCGCTGTAGCCGGTCACAAAACTGCACTTAACAACTGCGCAAAAACTTGCGCACGTCAACGCTGTTTTTACACTAACTATTTTGCTGTAAGCCTTATCAACAAAGGGCTCCAGCGCACTGCGCAACTTTTTGCGCAGCAGTGCGCAACACCTTGCGCACTTTTGCCTGATATTCCGCCTAAATCCCCTGACGAAAAACACACGGTCGTCTACAGGCGTTGATCTATAAGGGCTGAACGTTAACTGGCATAACTCTTGAACTCTCCAATGACCGCGCAACGTTTTTGTTTGCCGGCTTATCACATTTTTTGTGCAAGGAGAGCTTCATGGCTACGCCAGCGTATATGTCCATCACCGGTGCAAAGCAGGGCCTGATCACAGCCGGCGCGTTCACAGCCGATTCAGTGGGTAACACCTATCAGGAAGGGCACGAAGACCAGGTCATGGTTCAGGGTTTCAGCCACGAGGTGATCATCCCGCGTGACCCGCAATCGGGTCAGTCCACCGGTCAGCGTGTTCACAAGCCGCTGTGCATCACCAAGGTTTTTGACAAGTCTTCGCCCTTGCTGCTGCAAGCATTGACTTCCGGCGAGCGCATGACCGAGATCGTTATTCAATGGTTTCGGACATCGGCTTCCGGCACACAAGAGCATTACTACACCACCAAAATTGAAGACGCGCTCATCGTCGACATCAAAGACTACATGCACAACTGCCAGGACCCGGCCAACAGCCATTTCACCCACCTGGAAGACGTGCAGTTCACGTACCGAAAAATCACCTGGACTCACGAAATCAGCGGTACTTCGGGCTCTGATGATTGGCGCGCCCCGGTCTCAGGTTAAACCCCGGTAGTCATAAAACAACATCAGCCCGCCTCGGCGGGCTGATGTTGTTCGCAGGAGGCATTCAATGGTTACGCGTGATCTTTCGTTGTCGGCAGGTCTACCTCCCGACCTTGAATGGCAAGGACGCTGCGGTTTATTACTGGACGCGGTCAGCCTGATCAAACGCTCCCAACAACTGGCGCAGTGGAGCAATCCCTGGGTATTTGAGCCGCTGTACACCGCTTCGACGATGCCCGGCCTTGAACAGCTGTCACCGCGTGTGCTGAAAGTCGAGACGCCGGCTCAGCCCGTGCTCCAACAGTTTTTAGCCAAGGTCGAAGAGGAATGGGGCTACCTGCTGTTTTGTGACGGTGAATGGCCGTCCATGATTGCCCATCTGCGCTGGCTGACCGTGGTCCGCATGCCCCACGAACAGCACGTGTTTCTGCGTCTGGCAGACCCTTCGGTTATGCATGCATTATTTACGCTGGCGGTCGAAGCGGGGGATCCCACCCTGTTTGGCCCTTGCCAGCAGATCCTGATCGCCGACGCAGCGCAGGGTGTCTGGCACCTCCATCAGCGCCCCGGCCCTGCACCTACTCCGCAACAGGGCACGCCTTACTTACTCTCGGAGCAAGAGGCGGGTGCGCTGGATGTCGTCAGTTTTCGCAATGTGGTACTGCGGCTCGAGCGGCATCTACGCCATTACTTTCCCGCGTACCAGGCCCACCTCTCGCCAAGCGAGCGCTGGGCGCATACTCACGCGTTGGCGAGCATGGCCTATGACCGCGGCTTTAACAGTGAACTCGACATCACCCTTTACGCCAATGTGCACGGTTACCTCGGCGAACACGCCCTGCGGGACCATCCCGATTTGCACCTTCAGTTGACCACCGTCTCGGCGCTTACACCTGCGCAGCGCATCGAGAAAGTCGCTGAAATCGCCTGCTGCCGAGCACTGCACCTGAGAGAGCCCGCCTGATGTCGACCCCCTTCTGGCCCAAAAACCCTAATAACGTCAACCTATCCCGCGATGATGCGCGAAACAGTATGGGCACCTGCCCGCTGATGAAAACTACCGTGCAGTTGATCCCGCTGCGCTACGCCATCGTCGACAACCCGGCACTCGATCCCGCAAGCGAGGTTGCCATGCCCTATAGCCTCGGCGCCCGGCCGCTGGGCATCCGGCTATTGCGCGATGGCTGGTTGTACGTGATTGAGGGCAGCAGTGGCACCTTGTCCGAGTACCGTATTGAAGACGGGCTGGTCAGCGCCATGCTGTGGCAAGGTCGTGAGGTATTAGACGACGACCGCGAAGAGCCGATTCACGAACCGAATCTGATTTACGCCAAAACCAGCACCTTGTACGTCACGTATTCCGAAGTCCCGTGGACCGCGAAAAAGTGCCAGCAAGTGCTGAGCTCGACGTCCGAGCGTAATCACTTCATGCAAGCGGTCGACTTGAGCAAGGCCAAGTGCGACACCGGCGGGCCTCATCTGCTGACCCCGGATATGACCGAGCATTGGCTGGCCGAAGTCGCGATCGAGCGGATCGAGGCAGAGCAACAGAACCCTGCTACCACGCTGGCCGGGCACACCAGCAGCACCCAACAACGGCTTGACGCGGAGCTGCCCGAGCATGAGCGCTTGCCCTACCTATGGGAAAAACCCGCGCGTTTTGCTCAAACCTCCATGAATCGCCTCACCGGCTGCATTCATCCACAGTACCGGCACGACACGCTGTATCTGGTGCTGGAAGATACCTTGGGGGTCATGCGTGACCTGGCTAATTATCAGGACCATGTGATTGGCTGGATCGACGACTGGAGCAATGGCGGGGCGAAACCGGGCAACAACGAACGCGACTATGTACTGGCGTGCTACATCGAATCCCTCAGCCAGCTCAATGCGCTGGATGTCAAAACGCTGATCGGTGAAAGTACGGACCCGGCGCACAAAGCGCTGCTGGATGATTTGCAGGGCATGGTTGAGCCGCAGCACGGGGTGACCGATGCCGCGATTATTGAGTACCTCGAAAGAGGTGGCTTGATGACACCGCCTGCGGGCAGCCCGGTGCCGGCGGAGTTGGAGGTGTTGCGTCAACGGGCGCAGATGCTGGCCAATGAGGACCGCTTAAAAGGCACTGCCATGGGCTCAAATGCTCGAAGCGCAGCAGAAGACGTCGACCGTCGTTTCTACACCCGCGAACATTTTCAGGTCGCCCCGGTGGCTTTTGTCGACACACATTTCGAAACCCTGGTTGCCCTGGGCAAGCACCGATTCAATCAAGTTGATGACCTGCTGTACGGCGCAAAATTTGGCCAACGCGGCGTCAATGAACTGATCGACCGCGAAGCAATGGACCGAGAATTACTCGCCCATCGAGCCGGGCTGGCGCGCTGGAACCACCTGCTCGATGCCATTACTGCCGACCGGGTCAAACTGATGTGCTCGGGCGCGTTTCATAAAGCGGGCTGGTACTTTGACCCGATGGACATCGGCCACGCCGGGCACGCGTTTGCCACTGAATATGCCTGCCTCAAAGACATTTGCCGTAGCGACGACGCCTGCGAACAACTGCTGGCGTACAGCCAGCGCAACCCGCAATTCAGCCGCCCGCTGTACTACACCTTGCCCTACAGCGACCAAACCACGCTGTGGGTGCACTACGCATTTTTGCTGGCCGCGGGCATGGTCCTGTTCAACAACAGCCCTGAACTCCTGGCCCGCTTGCGCAGCATTGAACAGAACCGCTTACCGGCACTGGACGACCTCCCCGACAGCACCCGCTCAGTGGCCAATGCCGCCCTCAACACCCTGACCCCGGCGCTTAATCGCGGGTTGGAAAACGTGCTGATCAACTTTGATGAATTCTTCAAAAACAACGCCATGCCGGACGTTGAAGAACTGCTGCGCAAACTGCCCGTGGCCCTTAAATCGCGGATAGTGCAGGCCGCCAAAACCGAAGGCGTGACGTTTCACTTTGCGACCCCGCAAGAACAGGCCGCGTTACGCGAAACCCTGGGTGAGACCTTCAAACTGCGCCAGGAAATAGCCCTGCTTAAAAAGAAGCGGGCCCAATCCAATCGTCAACACGGGCATAAATCGCAGACCTCCCGGGAACTGCTGGAGAAAATCCAGTACGACAGCCAACGGCTAGATCTGGAGCAAAGACGGCTGGCAGCCAGCCTGAGCCCCATCCCGGAATTGCCGGATGAACATGCACGGATTTTCGGTTCGACACAGGGCAAAGCAGGGCTGACGGTGATCTTCCCGAATGAAGGCAAACGGCAAGTGGCCGGGCTGATGGATAACTTTCGTAAAGGTGTCCATCGCGCGCCGGTGATGAACGTGCTGGGGGATGGCGCTGCGTTGTTGCTGTTTGTGGCGCAGGCGGTGAATTTGGTGCAGGTGATAAAAGAGACACTAGCTGTTTCGAGTGATAAGAGGGTTTGGATGCCTGTTTTGAGTGCTGCATTTGCAACGGGGGCCGCTGGCTTTGCAGCGGCGCAGGGAGTCTTTGATACAGCTTTAAGTGCTCAGGCTAAAAATCTTGGCGAGGTCTTGGCAAGAAACTCTCTTAGCCGATTGCAAGTCATTATGGGCAAGTTGCATGTTGGATTGGGGGGAGGTGCTTATATTCTCGGTTTCTTTGCCGCTGTATCCAGTTTCATCGCGTATCAGAAACAATGGGCTCAAGCTGTGCGCAGTGGTAATCGTGGTGCGCAACGTGGAGCCATGATCACGATGGTTGCTTCGGGCGGTTTAGCGGCCACTAATGCTTATGGTATGGGTAATACCGCAAAAGCAGTTTATCAAGTGCTGACGGCTGCCAAAGGTGAGGCCCGAAAGACTGCATGGAAGGTTGCTGGAACCCGTCTTGGCAGCGTCTTTTTCCGGTCCAGTTGGGCCGGTGGATTTTTCACGATACTGGAGCTGGCCGGCACCTGGCTTTACAACCGCTACAACACCAGTGGCCATGATCAGTGGCTGCAAAGCACCCCGTGGGGGCTGGATGTTGATAAGCGCAGAGATCTCAGCCTTCAAGAGTTCCAGCATTACTTGACGTTGCAGCAGCAGGCGCCCTTTGTAGAAGTCAAACGTTCAGACGATGAGCCGTTTTGGCAAAGCATGCTGGCCGGTGCCAAGCCGGGTGAGATTTTTGTGATCCTGCCGGGTATGACCCTGGCCGACTATCAAGACAGGCTGGACGGAAGGGTGAGTCATGGTCTTAAGATCGGCGCACAACGAATTACAACGTTTCTTCGGGGGGATCGAGGCATTCCTGTGGAGCAGCGCGAGGTTGTAACCGAGCAGGTGCAGGCAGGGTTGTATCGAATGGTGAGCAAGCCCGAAAAAGAACAGAGCGGGCCAGCACCCTTATTGATCAAGCTGACTTATCCACGTAACCCTGAGCGTGCTATCGGCAATATTTCCGAGGAGTTATTGATTGAGCTTGAACTCCAGTCGTTGGATGACGAGGGGCAATTGGCTCGGGGTAATTACCGTATTCGTTTCAATCCTGTTGAAGGTGGACGCTTTATTTCGGCGAAGCAGCATTTCGATTCGAACGTAGAAATGCCTTTGTTGGGGATTGATGTCATGGCATTGGAGCCTTTGCAATGACCACTTCCAAGTCCATATCACCTCAACAACCTGCGGAAGATCCACACAGAAAAGCGGGTGACATTGAACTTTGTGTTGGCGGGCGAGAAACCTACTTGGCGCCTTTGCCGCTGCCCACAGATGCAGATCCTTGCTGTCCCTATATCAGTGATTACAACGATATTTATTTGGACTTTGGAGGGGGGGAGCCAAATGTCTTTTCCTATCAGGTCAACCTTGGTCTTCCTTTCAGTGCTGCTTGTTTAATCGCTTTTGGGTTCCCTCTCTTGGGCGGTTTCTTGGGTTGGGCTTTAGGGTTCGGTAATGAAGATATTCTGGATGCTATTTCCGGGATCTTTCTGGTTGCTTGGAAGTTTGCGCTATGGGGGAGCTTGTTTGTTTTAGGCATGTTTTTTTGCATCTGGCTCCACCACCACAAACTCTTCACCCAAGTCATCCCCACCCGCTTCAACCGTCAACGCCGTGAAGTCTGTTTTATGCCTGCAGGTGCCACAGAACCCTTGTTCGTCCCCTGGGAATCCCTGTCTGCCTGGGTGGTTCAAGGCCAAAGCGCGTCGCAATACGGCATCACCCGCCATTACGGGATGGGCATGGGCTTTATGCATGAAGGCGAGTTGGTCAGCGTCGAATTCCAGTGCGGCGCTCTGCAACTTGCGATTGCCAATTGGGAGGCCGTGCGGGGTTACATGGAGTACGAACTCAACGACCTGCACGCCATCCAGGACCCGCTGGAACTTCAGGCTCCCGGCGACCCGGCCCATGAAGGTCTGCACACGTTTCGCAATGCCCGCGCCAGTTTGCATCGGCGTATTCGGGAGAAAGAAGCGGGTTGGATCTACGGATTTTTTTGGTACGTCTACCACGTCATGACGTTATGGACCTTGCCCAACCATTTGGTTGAGTGGGAGATAAAACGCATCGCCAAGGTCGGCCGCAAAGCGCTGCCCGAGGCGATGCGTGAATGGTCCGAGCCGCTGCCGCCCGAGCAATGGGCCAAGCCCAGTGCCGAGCTGCTACGTTTGAGCGCCAAGGTCAAAGCGCTGGTCAAACGATCACCGCGCAAGCCAATCACTGAGGTATTTGCTGAGGCGTATCGCAGCGAGCCCAGCTCGCGGCAGCGTGGTTAAGCGGCTATGACGACTCAAATCACTGGACTGCAACCTGTTCAAACAGAGCTCCCGGCATGCGGCAATGCTGTTCACTTATGCAATCTCTGCCTCTGTGGGAGCGGGCTTGCTCGCGATGGTCGTTAACGATGATGCGTATTTGCCGAGTAAATGAGGCGCTCTTGAGAGCATCGCGAGCAAGCCCGCTCCCACCCTTGATAGTCTTCATAAGTCATTTATGCGGGAATTACTTCACCTACATAGGCGACAAGCGACACGTTAATGACTTTAGTGATGTCCAGGTAGACAGCGCCATTGGAGTAAGTGCAATCAAACGTTTCTTTGGGGGGATCGAGAAATTCCTGTGGAGCAGGTGCAGGCAGGGTTGTATCGAATGGTGAGCAAGCCCGAAAAAGAACAGAGCGGGCCAGCACCCTTATTGATCAAGCTGACTTATCCACGCAATCCTGAACGCACTATCAGCAATATTTCCGAGGAGTTATTGGTTGAACTTGAGCTTCAGTCGTTAGATGACGAAGGGCAATTGGTTCGGCGTAATTACCGTATTCGTTTCAATCCTGTTGAAGGTGGACGCTTTCTCTCGGCGAAGCAGCATTTCGATTCGAGCGTAGAAATGCCTTTGTTGGGAGTTGAAGTCATGGCATTGGAGCCTTTGCAATGACCTCCTCCATATCGACATCACCTCAACAATCAGTTGAAGAACCCCAAAAAAAAGCGGGTGACATAGAACTTTGTCTTGCTGGGCGACAAACCTACTTGGCCCCATTACCGCTGCCGACAGCGGCAGAACCTTGCTGTCCCTATATCAGTGATTACAACGATACTTACTTGGACTTTGGGGGAGGGGAGCCGAATGTATTTTCGTATCAAGTCAATTTGGGCGGGCCGTTTACTGTTTTTTGCTTAACTGCTTTCGGATTTCCACTGCTGTTTTGGTTTATTGGGTTGGCTTTGGGGAGTACAGCACTTGAAAGCTGGAAATTCTCTGTGGAGTATTTTCTGTTTGCTTGGGAGTTTTCAGCTTATATCTGGCTTGGATCCTCAGCCTTCTGCTTTGTAATTTGGTATCAACACCACAAACTCTTCACTAACGTCATCCCCACCCGCTTCAACCGTCAACGCCGCGAAGTCTGCTTTATGCCCGACGGTGCCACACAACCCTTGTTCGTCCCCTGGGAATTCCTGTCCGCCTGGGTGGTTCAAGGCCAAAGCGCGACTCAATACGGCGTGACCCGCCACTACGGGATGGGCATGGGCTTTATGCATGAAGGCGAGTTGGTCAGCGTCGAATTCCAGTGCGGCGCTCTGCAACTGGCGATTGCCAATTGGGAGGCCGTGCGCGGTTACATGGAGTACGAACTCAACGACCTGCACGCCATCCAGGACCCGCTGGAACTTCAGGCTCCCGGCGACCCGCCCCATGAAGGTCTGCACACGTTTCGCAATGCCCGCGCCAGTTTGCATCGGCGTATTCGGGAGAAAGAAGCGGGTTGGATCTACGGATTTTTTTGGTACGTCTACCACGTTATGACGTTATGGACCTTGCCCAACCATTTGGTTGAGTGGGAGATAAAACGCATCGCCAAGGTCGGCCGCAAAGCGCTGCCCGAGGCGATGCGTGAATGGTCCGAGCCGCTGCCGCCCGAGCAATGGGCCAAGCCCAGTGCCGAGCTGCTACGTTTGAGCGCCAAGGTCAAAGCGCTGGTCAAACGATCACCCCGGCGAGCGATCACGGAGATATTCGCCGAGGTGAACAGGCCTTAAAACGTGTACTGGTACTGCGCCGTTACGCCTTGTTCGTGTGAGCGTTTACCGCGTTGATCATTCAGGTTCAGGCTTAACGTGCTGCCCCGCGAAAGGCGTGCGACCGCGCCGAGGTCCAGTTGCACGGTGCTGCTGAGAGGGGCGCCGACAATGCGCTGGCCGCTGGCACCCTGCCAGGCAACCTGGGTGGTGGGTTGCAGGTCGCCGCTGGCGTGGGTGTAGGCCAGGCCTGCGTTGAAGCTCAACCACGATGGGCCGATCTGTCGCTGGCTCAGGTCAACCGTGAAACGCACGCCCGCGGTGCTCAAATTAACTGCGCTGTTGGTTTTACTGCCCTGCAAGGCGCTCTGGCCGCCACGCTCTCTGAACCCTTCGTTGCGCACCCGCACATGGGCCAGTTGCACATAGGGTTGCAGCGCCCAGGCGTCGTAGTCCAAGCGGTAATTGCTTTCGATAAAAAGCTGTCGGGTGTGGCTGAGGTACTTGGCCGAGAGGCCTTCATCGATGTCGGCAAAACTGACCCGGCGCTTGCTCTGTATCGTGTTGCGCGCATAGGCCAGGCCGCCGTAAAGCCCGAACGCGTTCCAGGTGTGTCCCGCATGCAGGCCGAACTGGACAGTGTCGAGCGAGGCTTTGCCCGCGCTCCCGGTGTTGACGCGGCCTTGGCTGTTGGCGAACAGCAGCCCCGCGCGCGTGCCTTGTTCGAACCCATGGTCGGCACCGATCATGACCCCGGTGTTGCTGTGGCTGACCTTTGCGGCGTTGCCATCACCGTCGAGTCGGCCGTTTTGATTTAACGCCTGCACCCACAGGCCAGAAGGCGACAGGCCCGATGCGCGAGTCAGGGCGGCATCCCGTATAACGTGGCTGTTTTCCAGCAACACTGACTGGGTGCTGGCATACAGTTCGCCGCTGAGCTGATCCAGCGCCCGCTGTGCCGGTTCCGGGAACAATGAGGTCAGGCGCTGTGCCAAAGGCGCAGACATGGGCAGCGCATCGGCAGCTTCGGCCGTTGCGCGCTGGTTGGCGCTGCTGGCCGCCGACACCAACGGCAGGCCACGGCTGACGTCAACCGATAACTGCTCGGCCTCCTGACGTTGAGTGAACCCTAGAAACGGTGAAAACGCCTGATGATCCAGCGCGTCAAACCGGCCATTAATCCCAGCGTCGGCCTGCAACACACGGTAGCGCTGACCCAGGGCGAACACATTCGGCGCAGGCGCCAAACGCAATGTACCGCCTTGCAAATGGGCCGTGCCCGTGACCTGTAGCGCAGGCAGGCCAGGGTTTAGGCCGGGACAGGCGATCAGGGTTGAGCCGGCCTGTTGCTGGTAATCGCCGTTTACCGTCAAGGCCCGGTGTTCGCTGCCCGGCATGAGCGTGCCCTGCACGTGGGTGTGGGACAGTTCGCCGTCACCACTGAGCAAACCGGCCGCACCGACCCAGGTCGTGGCGTCGGTCACCCGGCCGTTGATCTGCGCGATGCCGCCGTTAACGTTGAGCGCAGAACCATGCAAGGCGCCATTGAGCCGCAGCAATCCGCCTTCAACCGTGATGTCGCGGGTGAGGTGGTTGGTGCCGTCGAGTTCCAGAATGCCCTGGTTGAGGGTCGCACCGGCAAAACGGTTATTGCCGCTCAGGCGCAGCCAGCCGACACCGTCTTTGTTCAGTCGCCCCGGGCCGCCGATATCATTGCGCCAATCGTCCCAGGCACCACCCTGCCAGACCACGGCGCCGCCTGCGCGACGGTCCATCTGTACGTGGGTATCGACCCGCAGTTGCCCCGGCCCGTCAATGGCCTTTTTCAGGTCGATCAGCCCCCAGCCATAGACCTCATCGACACCGGGCGCGCCGAGGTCGTGAGCGGTGGTCAGCAACACATCACGGATTTGCGGGTTGTCCAGGTACGGGAAGCGTTCCATCAATAACCCCAGCGCGCCCGTCACATGCGGGGCGGCCATGGAGGTCCCCGACCAGGTTTCATAACCAAAAACCGGCCGGTCGCCTGTCACTTCAAAGCCATTGACCTCGCCGTCTTCGTCGTACCATTTGTTGGCATCAATTTCGCCGCTGACTACCGACGAAGCAATAGCGGTCCCGGGGGCTGCTACGCACCAGTCCATGCTGTAGCCACAGCGAAATGAGCCGGGTGAAAGGGTCAGGTTTTTGTCCACATTGATCACGCTCAGCCAGTACGGCTCAAGGCCCGCAATGGCCAGCGGTAGCGTCGCGAGAACACCCGCCATGGGGGCTTGTTCAGGTGAGAGGTTTGGCGAGCTTGTATTACCGGCCGCCCAGACCTGGAGCAGGCCGAAATTCAGCGAGCCCTGAGCCACGGAGCGGCCGACGCCCTCACGGTGTTTTGCCAGCGCTGCCGTCAGTTGATCAAGGTCGGCGAAGCGGTCAGAGAGGTTCCAGCTATGGTTGATCGCGCGTACGTTCTGCGCGTGCATTTGCTTATAGGTGGGCGTGGATGTGTCGAAATGGCCCGGTTCAATGCTCTGGGTTTTTTTGTACACGGGAGGAAGAAAGTTATAGGTGTTGCTGAAAATCCGCACCGTGTTCAGCGCGGCACCATAGGCCACGCCGTGTGTGCCCACGCCATCGCGATTAGCCAGCATTGTGCCCGCCACATGGGTGCCGTGCGCTTCATATTCGATGCCGGCCATGTCGAGGTAATCGTTCAAGTCATCGCTTGAAAGATCGCCAATGGAAACCAGGTAGTGCAGCGCCTCCAATACGTCTGGCGACAGGTCGTTATAAACGACCTGGGCACGATCCCCGTTGCTGAAAAAGCAGCCATCAGCTAGCTCGGTGGGCAGCTTCTCACGGGTGCAACCGGGGTCTGCCAAACGGGTAGCACGATGGTCTTTGCCTGCGAACTCACCGTGGCGAAGGTCGACACCGGAGTCGAAAATACCCAAATTCACCCCGCGGCCACTTAGCCCGCGCGCATAGGCGGCGTCTGCACCGATGGCTTGCAGGCCCCAGTCCCGGGTGAATTCCTGGCTGTGCCAACTGGCGGCGTCGTGCAGGCGGCCTTGTTCGTGATAGGCAAGACCGTGTGCTGGCAGCGTCCATAAACCCGCCAACAGGCCCAGGGTGAGGGTGTTCGCGGGCAATGAGCAGGCGCTCGGCAGTGCTCGCCGCCGAGATTGCGGTACGTTCGACATGGGGATCCTTTGCGTGATTGCTGACGCTGCGTAGCGTGGGCAATCTGCAACAGGATGCGTATCGGACGCGGCGGGGTTGGCCGGGAGAGAGGTCCGGGAGTGTCATAGGGCAAACCGATTATTCAGGGCGCTTCTTACAGATTCTGCGCCAGCATGGCCAGCGCTGCCCCCAGCATCATCAACGCCGCGCCTCTAAACAGGTAGTGTTGAGCGCGCGGGCTGGCGAGCAAGTGGCGGATGCGCACCGCGCCCAGCACAAACAGACCGCCGACGATAAACAGCACCGCGATGGTCAACGGCACCAGCACGACGCTCCACGTGTGCAGCGACACCGACTCCAGATTGATGACCAGCGGCAACAGCGCCAGGTAGAACGCGATGGTTTTCGGGTTGCCCAGCGTGATGGTCAGGCCGGACAGCCAGGCGCTGAACAGCTCGCGCTTGTTGATCGGCCGACCTAGCACCACCGGCTGCGGTTCCGCCCACCAGAACTGCCAGGCCAGATAGCCCAGGTAAACCGCCGCACACGCTCGCACCAAGACAAACATCGGCCTCGGCGTGCTGGTGTTTGTACGGGTCACCATTGACCGCCACAGCGAAGTCGAAGCGCGCAAATTTGAGCAGGAAGTCATGGCCCTTGAAGACGTGGTGGCCTGCTACAGCATCGGCGGCGATGCGGATTTTCTGCTGCAAGTGGTCTCGCGGGACCTGGACACTTTTGCCGACTTTGCCATGTCGGTGATCCGGCGCCTGACCGGGATCAAAGAGATGCAGAGCATGTTTGTGCTCAAGGAAATCAAGCCGTTTATGGAGTATCCGGTCAAAGGCCCCAAAGGATGAGGCGTCGTGATCGTACAACCTGTCGGCCTGTATAACGGCCTGCCCTCTAGGCACGCACGAGACACGAACCTGCGCGGGACCGCGAAGCGCTCTCATCGCTGTGCGCATTTAAATCCGCCACCTTAGCCTTTCTGGTATTTATTTCATCCAGCGTTTGACCGCTCTAGTACGGCCCTTGGCTTGCCGTTATTGAGCGGTCAGGGCGACCCTGTGCGGGTGATTTTAAGAACAGGGATTGACGATAATATTATTAGTTGTACGATGACGTACGACAAAACTTGCTGCCGTCATCTAAATCACCCAGGGTGTTCGAATAATGAATCCACAAGAACTGAAGTCCATCCTCTCGTCTGGCCTGCTGTCTTTTCCGCTCACCGATTTCAATGCTCAGGGTGATTTTCACCGTGAGGGCTACATCAAACGCCTGGAATGGCTGGCTCCGTATGGCGCCTCTGCCTTGTTCGCAGCAGGCGGCACCGGTGAGTTTTTTTCACTGGCGGCCAGTGAATACTCTCAAGTGATCAAAACCGCGGTAGATACTTGCGCCACCAGCGTGCCGATTCTGGCCGGTGTCGGCGGCTCTACCCGTCAAGCCATCGAATACGCGCAAGAAGCTGAACGCCTGGGCGCCAAAGGGCTGTTGCTGCTGCCGCACTACTTGACCGAAGCCAGCCAGGACGGTGTTGCCGCCCACGTTGAGGCGGTGTGTAAGTCGGTAAACATCGGGGTGGTGGTGTACAACCGTAACGTCTGCCGTTTGACCGCGCCGCTGCTGGAGCGCCTGGCAGAACGTTGCCCGAATCTGATCGGCTACAAGGACGGCCTGGGCGACATTGAACTGATGGTCTCGATCCGCCGTCGCCTCGGCGACCGTTTCAGCTACCTCGGCGGTTTGCCGACGGCAGAAGTCTATGCTGCAGCGTACAGAGCGCTGGGCGTGCCGGTGTATTCCTCGGCGGTGTTTAACTTCATCCCGAAAACCGCGATGGAGTTCTACCACGCCATTGCCCGCGAAGATCACGACACCGTGGGCAAACTCATCGACGACTTCTTCCTGCCGTATCTGGACATCCGCAACCGCAAAGCGGGCTACGCCGTGAGCATCGTCAAGGCCGGGGCGACCATTTCTGGCCACAGCGCAGGCCCGGTGCGCGCCCCGCTGACCGATTTGTTGCCAGAAGAATACGAAGCGCTGGCCGCCTTGATCGACAAGCAAGGCCCGCAATAAACAAAGCCCAAGGCCGCTGAGCAATCAGCGGCCTTTTGCGTAAAACCAAGGAGCGGCCTCATGACGTTGATTGAACATGCCGACTCGCCGCGCACCATCCGCCTGCATGCGCGCGATAACGTGGCCGTGGTGGTGAATGATCAGGGCGTGCCTGCCGGGACCGAGCTGGCGGATGGGTTGGTGACCCTGGACTTTGTGCCGCAAAGCCATAAGGTCACGCTGGTCGATATACCCCAAGGCGGCGAAGTGATTCGCTACGGGCAAACCATTGGCTACGCCTTGCAGCCGATTGCGCGGGGGCGTTGGGTCAATGAAGACCAACTGCGCATGCCCACCGCGCCACCGTTGGACAGCCTGCCGCTGGCCACCGACGTACCGGCTGCACAGGCGCCCCTAGAAGGGTTTACGTTCGAGGGTTATCGCAACGCCGACGGCACTGTGGGCACGCGCAATATTTTGGGCATCACCACCACCGTGCAGTGCGTGACCGGGGTACTGAACCATGCGGTCAAGCGCATCCGCGACGAACTGCTGCCGCATTACCCGAATGTCGATGACGTGGTGGCGCTGACCCACAGCTACGGCTGCGGTGTGGCGATCAGTGCCACCGACGCTTACATCCCGATTCGTACCGTGCGCAATCTGGCGCGCAACCCCAACCTGGGCGGCGAAGCGCTGGTCATCAGCCTTGGCTGCGAAAAACTTCAGGCCGGGCAGGTGATGCACGACAACGACCCTTCGGTGGACCTCAGCGAACCGTGGTTATACCGCTTGCAGGAGGCGAGCCACGGCTTTACCGAAATGATTGAGCAGATCATGGCGCTGGCCGAAACCCGCTTGCAGAAGCTCGATCAGCGTCGCCGCGAAACAGTGCCGGCCAGCGAACTGATCCTCGGCATGCAATGCGGCGGCAGCGATGCGTTTTCCGGGATCACCGCGAACCCGGCATTGGGCTACGCCTCGGACTTGCTGTTGCGGGCCGGGGCAACGGTGATGTTTTCTGAAGTCACCGAAGTGCGCGATGCGATTTACCTGCTGACCTCACGGGCGCAAAGCCAAGCGGTTGCCCAGGAACTGGTGCGTGAAATGGACTGGTACGACCGATACCTGGCCAAAGGCGAGGCCGACCGCAGCGCCAACACCACGCCCGGCAACAAAAAAGGCGGGTTGTCGAACATTGTCGAAAAATCGCTGGGTTCTATCGTCAAGTCCGGCAGCAGCGCCATCAACGGCGTGCTCGGCCCAGGCGAACGCTTTACCCACAAAGGGCTGATTTTTTGTGCCACCCCGGCCAGTGATTTTGTCTGCGGCACTTTGCAACTGGCGGCCGGAATGAACCTGCACGTGTTCACCACCGGGCGTGGCACTCCGTATGGTCTGGCGATGGCGCCAGTGGTGAAAGTCTCGACTCGCACCGAACTGGCGCAGCGCTGGCCGGACCTGATCGACATCGACGCCGGGCGCATCGCCACCGGCCGGGCGAGCATCGAAGAACTGGGCTGGGAGTTGTTCCACTACTACCTGGACGTGGCCAGCGGCAAAAAACACACCTGGGCAGAACAGCACAAACTGCACAACGACCTCACCCTGTTCAACCCGGCCCCCATTACCTGAATCCAACGCATCACCCACTGTAGGAGCGAGCTTGCTCGCGATCTTTTAAACAATCAAAAGATCGCGAGACAAGTGAAGGGGTTTACTTACCCCGCGAACTGCACGGGTAACCATCCGGGCCCGCCGTGCCGGTGCAGGCCCGTTCAGCAGGCAGGGACTTTACCGGTTCGCTCAGGTGGTTACGGTTTTGCGCATCACGCTCCAGGTCAAACGCGTCATACAGCTTGCCCGCTGCGGTGTAGCTGCGCACTTCAAGGCGTGAGTCCTGCACGTCGATGGTCTGATACAACTGGGTTTCTTCACCGCTGCGATCCGGTTGCAGGTGCGCCCGGTCATTGAGCCCGTACATCTTCGACCCCGCCACCGAGACCATGTACACCGGGCCCTGCACTTTGCCGCTGGCACTGTCTGCACGGGAGGCCGCACGACCGGCTTCGCTGGTCACGCGGCTGTAGCAATGGTCATGGCCTTGCAGCACCAGATCCACCTTGTAGCGCTCAAACAGCGGTTTCCAGGCAGCCTTCAACGGCTCGGTGTCTTCGGGGCGGGCGCAGGTGAAAACGGGTTGATGGTTGACCACAATATTCCAGCGCGCCGGGCTGTTTTTCAGGCTGTTCTCAAGCCATTTGGTTTGCTCGGCCAAGGTGCCCATGTCGAGGGCTGCCGTGCCATCCAGCACGATAAAACGCACGCCCTGGTAATCCATCACATACGTGGTGTTCTTCAGGCCCGGCACGCCGTTGTCCGGCAGCGCGAACTGACGATTCCAGTGCGGGCTCAGGGTACGGCTTTCGCTGCCATCAGGGTTTGTGCCGTCCAGATATTCGTGGTTTCCGATGGCCACCACCTGCGGGATCATCCCGTAGTTATAGCCACCGGCCTGGTTCCACTCGCCCCATTGATCGTCATGCACCAGGTCATCACGTTGTGACACCAGATCCCCGGCATGCACGATCAGCGCAGGGTTGGCCACACTTCTCAGGGCCTGGCGAATGCTGCGCGAGGCCAGTGACAGAATGTCGTTTTGCACATCGCCCATGTAGATAAAACTGAATGGCTTGAACGCCTCGGCAGCAGTACGGAACTGCAACCATTCGCTCCAGCCTTCAGCACCTTTGACCCGGTACACGTAGGCGGTGTCTGGCTGTAAATCGTGCAGGCGCACCTGATGGTAAAGGGCCGGGCCGTTTTCAGTGTCCAGGCTCAGTTGAGTCCCTTCCAGCGTATGAGCAGCCTTGGCGAGTTGCGGCCCGTCGAGGGCGACCGCCAGCTGCAATTGGCTGGCTTGCTGGTGAGTGTCGGTGCGAAAGGTCACGGCCATTTCCCGCGCAGGATTGGCCCCCGGTGTCAGCACAATCCGGTCCGCCAGACCGCTGGCGGCATAGGGTGTACCGGGTGAATGGGGCAGGGGTGAGGCGGGGGTGGCCGCTGCACTGTTGATCACAGAAAACAGCGCGAGGGCGAGCAGCGTTGGGCGAATCATGGAGCCTCCTTGAGTGGCGAAATGCGCCCAAGGAAACAAAGCTGCGTGACATCGGGATGACGGTCGGGGGTCGATTCAGCTCGGTTTTCACCGGCTTTTTTTTGCTTTAAAGCAGAGGAGGATTAAACGTTGAGCCCCGGCGGGTCATTTAAGATCAAGCCCATTGGCAGGAGCGAGCGTGCCCGCGATCTTTGAGTCCCTAAAAGATCGCGAGGCAACCCCTGTTTATTTGGCCGTGATCACCGCCAGCTTGGTAATGCCGGCCTTTTCAATCGAGGCCATGAGCTTGGCCACTTCGCCGTAGCTCACCCCGTTGTCGGCCTGCAACTGCACGCGCACATCCGGGTTTTTCGCCTTGGCATCTTGCAGGCTGACCTCCAGCAGGTCCGGTTGAATTTCGTCCTTGTTGATGTACACCTTGCCCTTGTCGTCGATGCTCACCACCACCGGATCCTTTTGCTCGATCGGGGCCACGGCCTCGGTTTTCGGCAGGTTGATCGGGATTGCGTTGGTCAGCAGCGGGGCGGTGACGATAAACACCACCAGCAGCACCAGCATCACGTCGACCAGCGGCGTGACGTTGATTTCACTCAGGACTTCATCGTTGTCTTGGGTTGAAAAAGCCATCTCAAGACGCCTCCTTCACTTTGCTTGCACCGGCTGCGGTGTTCAGCACCGGGTGCAAATGCACGCGGAACGAACTCTTCTGGGCCAGGCTGTAGAAGTCGTGAGCAAAGTCATCGAGGTCGGCTGCGGTCAGTTTCAGGCGACGTAAAAAGTAGTTGTACACCAGCACCGCAGGCACCGCGACGGCGATACCGACGCCGGTTGCTACCAGTGCCGCGCCAATCGGCCCGGCCACGGTTTCAAGGCTGGCAGAACCCGCAGCACTGATGCCTTTCAAGGCCGACATGATGCCCCACACCGTGCCGAACAGGCCGATAAAAGGCGAGGTGCTGCCGATACTGGCGAGGATCGCCAGGCCGGTTTCCAGCGAGCGGCGTTCACGCACGATCTGCTGGCGCAGCGAGCGCTCGAGGCGGTCCTGATGGTTGATGGCGTGAGCAAGGTCTGTGGCTTGCTGGGTGTCAGACACCTGGATCGCGGCATAACCGGCCTGGGCAACACGGGCAGCGGCACCCGGTGCGGTGCTCGCCAGTTCGGCTGCGGAGTCGAGGCTGGTGGCGGCCCAGAATTGCTTGAGGAAGCGACGGTCCTGGCTTTTCAGACGGCCGAACTGCACGCCTTTGAGCAAGAACAGGCCCCAGGTGGCGACCGAGAAAATAATCAGCAGCCAGATGACCGCGTGTTCGATGGATTCAAAAGGGGAAGCGATCAGGTTCATAGTGTGGCTCTCCAACAAGGGCATTAAGTCAGTAGTGCGATGCGCCTTTTGTCAGGTAGCCCGCTGGAACAATCAGGTTCAGTTACTTGATTTTGAAGTCGATGGGTACGCTGACCCAGCCGTCCTGGGCCACGTCGCCCTGTTTGGCCGGGACGAAACTCCAGCGTTTGACGGCCGCCAGGGCGGCGTCATCGAGCTGGGTACGACCGCTGCTTTTTTGTATCTGGATCTCGCCCGGTTTGCCGCTGGCTAACACGTGCACACGCAGCAACACCGTGCCTTCCCAACCTCTGCGCATGGCCAGCGAGGGGTATTCCGGCGCCGGGTTATGCAAGTAACCGGCGTTGGCCGAGGCCGGTGTCACCGGTTTTGGCGCAGGTGGTGCCGGTGGCGCCGGGGCGGCCACAGGCGGTGCTGGCGGCGCGGGTGGTTGCTCAACCGGTTTCGGCACGGGCTTGGGCACAGGCTTGACCACAGGTTTTGGCTTGGGCTTGGGCGGCGGAGGAGGCTTGACGGCCAACTCGTCCTCAACGGGCGGAGGCGGCTCAGCGACCGGCTGCACAATCGGCTCAGGCGGTGGTGGCGGTGTTTCGACCACCGGCGCCGGTTGTGAAAACTCAATCGTCATCGGCGGGATCTCCGGCGGCACGATCGGCAGCACCGGCGCCGGGTTCTGGCTGATCCAATAAATCACGGCGCCGTGCAACGCCAGCGCCAACACGCCGATCAGCACCGCTTCCGGGCGGCTCAAAATACGCTTGGGGGTACTTTGCAGCCGCCCCAGCGCCAGCGGTTCGCGATAGGCGCGGCCCAGATCGAGCAAGTCGCCGACCGGTGCCGTGCGCCATAACGCGTCCGGCACAGCACTCGCGGTGTGGACTTTACCCATTGACTGACTCCGTTTAAAAAATGTTCGTGTTACACCCTCTGCAGGAGCGAGCGCCAAAGGATGATGCACGATATTTCAATAGACTAAAAAAGTCTTAATTAGTATTTAAATATTCGATAAAGCTATATGTGATTTTTTGTTCGATGCGTCTAGATCTTCGCCAACGAGAATTACCCATTGCGAATGTTCAGCGGTTAAGCGCCAGGGAATGACCCTTTCAATGAGTCAAAACAAGCGCATGATTGCGCGGTCATCCATGGAAGGGTTGTGCGCATGCAATCGCCGAGTGCGGAATACACCGATCCACCCCGCTGGTTAGTGCTGGCCAAGATCAATGCGCTGTCGGTGCTGTCGCAGATTGTGCAGATCGGCACCATCACGCCGCTGCTGTCCATGTCACTGGAACAGCGAGGCGTCAGCGCAGCGAAAATCGGCGTGGTGGTCAGCGCTTCGTGGATCGCGATTTTGCTGCTGTACAAAATCGTCCCGCGTGTTTTGGGTTCACTCGGCTTGGTCAAGGCCAACGTGCTGAGTGCGCTGCTCACTAGCCTGGCGTTGCTGGGCATGACATTGACTGAGGATCTGGTGCTGATCTTCGGCCTGAACTTTGTGCTGGGCGTGGGGTTGATCTTGCGCTGGATCGCCTGCGATACCTGGATCGTTGCCGTATCGTCGCGCGACGGCCGCGGGCGAGCCATTGGCGTGCATGAAACCCTGATGGGCTTGGGCATTGCGATTGGCCCGCTGCTGCTGGTTGTGTTTGGTGTTGACGGCGCGCTGCCGTACTACGCCTGCGCGGCGATCGTGCTGCTATCGGGCGCGCTGGCGCTGACCCTCAAAAGCCACGATTCGCAGCCGCAAACACCGCAAGAAAAAGCCCATGGCAAATTCTACGGCCTCATCCCCATCGCCTTGGGCGCCGCCTTGATTGCAGGGTTTGCCGAAACCTCTACGGTGTCGTTTCTCGCCCCCTACAGCCTGGCAGCGGGCTACCCGCTGACTGCCGCGACGCTGCTGATCTCCGTCTTCGGGCTGGGCGGCACCTTGCTGCAACTGCCCATCGGCTGGATGGCCGACCGCAGTTCCTACAAAACCGCGCAATTGATCTGCGGCCTGCTGCTTTTGCTGGGCACCTTTGCCATCCCCTTCAGCCAGCCTTTGCCGTGGCTGGCGGCACTGATGGTGTTTGTCTGGGGCGGAGCGATTGGCGGCATGAACACCGTGGCCGTGATCGAAGCCGCCGACCGCGTGGGCAAGCACCAAGTGTCGACCGCCATGACCGCGATTGCGCTGTTCTACACCTTGGGCGGCGTACTGGGCCCCATCGCCACCGGGGCCGTGGCGACGTACATCAGTGATCAGGCGCTGATGCTGTGCATCGCTGCCGTGGGGGCTGTATTTGCTGCAATGCTGGTGTTTCGAAAAGCGTAATAGTGCGCACGAAAACCTGTAGGAGCGAGCTTGCCTCGCGATCTTTTAAGGATCAAAAGATCGCGAGACAAGCTCGCTCCTACAGGGGTGTTGGGGTTAGCGGAACATCAGTGACTGATGCGCCGCTGACCCGGTTCGCGCGCCATCACCCACGGCAATGGCCACGTTGCCAGCGGCCACGGCGGCATCGCCACAGGCAAATACGCCTGGCACGCTGGTTTCGCGGGTGGCGTTGACCTTGATGAATTCCCCCATCGGCCCGGCCTCGAACTCGCAGCCCAGTTGCATGGGCAATGGGCTGGCCATGTGCATGTGCGGCTGGGTGAACACGCCTGCCAACTCAACCACACGACCGCTGGCCAGCGTCACATCCGCGTGGCCGCTGATGGACACAATCTGCTCGCGTTCCAGCGTAACCCCACGTTTTTCGAGGCTGGCCAGTTGTTCGGCGTCGGGCTCAAACACACCATTCAGAAACAAGGTAGTCGGCCCCCAATCCGGCAGCATCAGCGCCTGATGCAACGCCACTGGCGTAGCTGCCAGCACCCCGATCGGCCCGCGGTCCAGTTCATAGCCGTGGCAGTACGGGCAGTGAAATACATGTTTGCCCCAGCGCTCTGCCAGCCCCGGGATTTCTGGCAGGACATCGACCATGCCGGTGGCAATGATCAAACGCCGCGCTGCAAAGCGTTGTTCGTCTGCCGTCACTACGGCAAACCCTTCAGCGCATTGCCCGGCCTTTACTGCCGATTGATCGACCCACTCGACCGTCGGGTACGCCAGCAATTGCGCCCGCGCCTGAGCGGCAATATCGCCAGGGGCGCGGCCGTCCTGCCCCAGAAACCCGTGCGAGTGCTGGGCAAATCGATTGCGCCGAAGCCCCGTATCAATCACCAACACCTTGCGTCGTCCCCGCGCCAGTTGTAAGCCCGCGGACAGCCCGGCATAGCTCCCACCCACAATCACTACGTCGTAAACCATGATCACGCCTCACGTTATCTCTTCGACCCCTCGAAGATTTCTCGATACAACGTAAGTTACGTGAAGTGAGCGTGTCAACACTCTCGTAACTTTTAGTGTGGCGAGCGATACTCTGCGCACCTTCACGCTTGAAACGAACGCCCATGAGAAACGACACCCGCCTGTCCCGCATGCTGCACGTCCTGATCCACATGGCGCGCCACGAACACCCGGCGACCTCCGACACCCTGGCGCAGATGCTGGGCACCAACCCCGTGGTCATTCGGCGCACCATGGCCCTGCTCAAGGAGCAAGGTTACGTACGCTCAGAAAAGGGCCATCGAGGCGGCTGGACACTGGCCAAACCGCTGGCGGACATGACCTTGCTGGACATCCACGAAGCCCTCGGCTCGGCCTCGCTATTCGCCATCGGCTTATCCACCGACCACCCGGAATGCCTGGTTGAACAAGCCGTGAATGCCGCCCTCACCGATGCTTTCGATGCCGCTCAAGCACTGCTGATCGAGCGCCTGGGCAGTGTGACGCTGGAGCAATTGGCGGAGGATTTTGAGGAGCGTTTTCAGGGGTTGGGGCTGTGTGAGGGGGCTTAGGCCCAGATCAGAAGATCGCGAGGCAAGCTCGCTCCTACAAATTATTGGCGTGCGCAAAATACCGGCTCGGCACCTCACCCAGGACTTTGCGAAACACGCTGGTAAACGCGCTGGGGCTGCTGTAGCCCAGGTCGGTGGCGACCCGTGTGACCGGTTCGCCGTTGCCCAGGCGCACCACTGCGGCCAATAAGCAGGCTTGCTGGCGCCATTCGACAAAGCTGATGCCGGTCTGTTGGCGAAACATCCGGGTGAAGGTGCGGCGGCTCATGCCCACTTGTCGGCTCATGTCGTCGATCCCGATGTCCAGTGACGGTTGCGCCAGCAACTGGCGACAGGCACGTGCGAGCCGGGGTTCGTTGGGCAGGGGCGCGTTGAGGGACAAGGGCGGCATGGCGGCGATTTCGTGCAGCAACAAGCGCATCAGCAGGCCCTCACGCTGGGTCTCGTCGTACAGTGCAGGGATGTCCTGGGCTTGCAGCAATAATTGACGCAGCAGGGGCGAAACTCCGAAGACCTGGCAGTGGGCGGGCAGGGCGAGTTGCCCGGCGGCCGGGTTGGCAATGTACGTGTTGAGCATGGTCACCGGCCCGGCCATGGTCATTTCGTGAGCCACACCCGCCGGCACCCAGATCGCCCGTTGCGGCGGCACCACCCAATTGCCTTGACCGCTGAACACGGTGATTACGCCGCAGGCGGCATAGGCAAATTGCCCGCGTTGATGGGTGTGCAGCGCAAAGTGCTGCCCGTGCGGGTAGTCATTAGCCGTGACGACAGCATCGCGGGGCGTGTTTTCGTAAGGATCTATGTTTATTTCGCGCATGGCCCGAATTTAATGAATATTGACCTTGAAGTGCAAGCGGGCCATGTCGCGTATTGCGCATAGTGACGTCCAGCGAATGCAGACAGGCATCCGCGTTGACGACTGGACGCCATTACGATGCAAAACAAACACCTGGCCTTGGCCATCGCCGTGACGGCGATGTGGGGGCTTAACTTTCCCATCACTAAACTGGGGCTTGCGGCCATTGACCCGCTGTTGCTCACCGCGCTGCGCTTTACGCTGGCGGCGCTACCGTGGGTGTTTTTTATCAAGCGACCGCCCATCGCCCTTAAATGGCTGGCGGCGTATGGATTGATTTTCGGCGTGGCGATGTGGGCGCTGATTAACCTGGGCATTGAAATGGGCGTGCCTCCGGGCACCGCAGCGCTGTTGATTCAGTTCAGTGCGTTTTTCACGTTGGGCTGGGGCGTGTTGCTGTTTGGCGAGCGGTTGAGTCTTGGGCAGAAGCTCGGGGTAGGGCTCGGGGTGTTGGGGCTGATCAGTATCATCCTCAGCAGCCCTGGCCATGGGACGACTGTGGGCTATGGATTGCTGGTGGTCAGCGCCTTTAGCTGGAGCGTGGGCAATATCATCATCAAGCAGTCGAAGGTGCGGGAGATCTTTGCCTTTGTGGTCTGGGCCAGTCTGTTCCCGCCGCTGCCGTTGCTTGCGCTCACGTGGCTGGCACACGGCAGCGCGCCGTTTGTGAGCGTTGTTTCGCACATTGAGTGGGTGGCCGTGTTGTCGCTGTTGTTTCAGGTCTATGTCGCCACGCATTTTTGTTACTGGGGCTGGAATGTATTGCTCAGGGAATACCCGGTGTCGAGGGTTGCGCCGTTGTCGTTGTTGATTCCGGTGTTCGGGGTTGTGGGCTCGATGCTGATGCTGGGCCATCGGGTGGGGGCGAGCGAAGCGGTGTCGCTGGGGATGATGTTGCTGGCGCTGGTGGTGGGGATGGTGAGGTGGCCGCGACGGCTGGTTGGCTGGACGTAGCCGCCTTGAAAGGCGGTCCTGCGGCCCGCATCGCAGCCTTCGTGCCTCGTCAGCGGCTACAAGAGCTGCTTGAAGCATGAGGCTGCGATGGGTTGCGAAGCGACCCTGAGTGGCGGGCTACAGGGATCAGGAAGAAAACGCCCTGGCGGTCTGTGCTGCCGGGGCTGGGCGTTTGAACGAGTGTTGCCAGTCCAGTTGCGCCTGGACCACGGCGACTGCGTCCAGCACGTGTTGGGCCCAGTTTTCGTCCTCGGGATGCACCACGACAACGCGAAAACCGTGGTCTTGACCTTCAAGCCTCACGCCTTCTGAGTCATCCACATGCAGGTCGATATCAAAGGCCGATGGCAATTTCGACGGGGCGTTTGACAGACCGCGAGCTGCCAGCGCAAGGCTGTGGCGATCACTGTTGACCACGCCGTCAACGCGGATGCCGTACAGCATCAGCCAGCGCTTGATGTAGGCCGGGGTGCGGCCGGACGAGGTGTAGACCCAAATGCTGCAGCCCTGGCGGCGCAGTTCTCGGATGAGGGCGCGGGTGCCGAAACGCAGCGGTTCACCCAACCAGCGATGGACGCAATCGGGCAGGCGGCTTTGCTCGACGTCGCAATGGTGAAGCTGGCAGGCGAGGGTGTCATCAATATCAAACGAAATACGCACGCGTTGGCGTTTTTGCAGCGATGTCGGGAGGCTGGCCTGGACGGCCTGCTTTAATCGACCGACCACCGTAGGGCCGTTAGCGAGGGTTGATTCCTTGTTCATCAGTGCCTTCCTTGAATGACGGTCAAGGGTTTGTCTTTAAGAAAAAACTTTCTGGGAGCCGGTGACTGATCTTCCAGGAAAGCCGCGTACTTCTTCTTGATCTTGGGCAATTCATACAACGCTCTGACGCCATGTTTGGCCGAATTGCGTATGACCGACGACGGGTTGAAGTAGCCTTCGGCGTTTTCCAGCGTCAGTACAAACGGCGGCAAGCCTTCGCGCATGAGCAAATAGCTGACGATCAGTGAACCGCTGCGGTGATTGCCTTCGATAAACAATTGCGGCTCGCTGAGGATGCGTACATAGACCCCGGCCGCACGCTTCCACACGGACTCGTTGCGATGCGCGCCGTACCAGTTGAACAAGTCCTTTATGCCTCCCTCAACGTTGTTGAAGAAGTGCTCCTCGGTCGCCAACAGGTGCTGAGCGTACTCCAGGCGACGCTGCGGGTCGCTGCCACACAGTACGGTCGCATTGATCTCCAGCATCAGGTTCAGTTGCTGAAGGTCAAACAGGTCGACACCCCGAGCGACATAGTCATCAATCAGCGCATAGCCTTCAAGCACATTGTTGAGCACTTCGTCGGTCAGCGGGTCGCGCTGCTCGGTAAAGTGCCGGCTGAGCTCGGCAAAGCCGCTTTGAACCTCACGCAGTGAGTGTTCAATGGCTGGCAGATCAAGACGACGCGATGCAGGCATTGGTATCCCTGAAAAACAGTAAAAAACACGTTGAAACAAACCGATGCCCGCTGACGTGCGGGCGCCTGTTAATCAGCTGAACTTGCCGGTGATGTAGTCACTGGTCATTTGTTCGCGTGGGTTATCGAAGATCTGGGTGGTAGGACCCATCTCAACCAGATAACCGGTACGGGTGCCCTGAGAGATATCCACCGAGAAAAACGCCGTGGTATCCGCCACACGAATGGCTTGCTGCATGTTGTGGGTCACCAGGGCGATGGTGTAGTCCTTCTTCAACTCGACCATCAGCTCTTCCACACGACGGGTCGCGATCGGGTCGAGTGCCGAGCAAGGTTCATCCAGCAGCAGCACTTCTGGCTCGGTGGCGATGGCGCGGGCGATGCACAGGCGCTGTTGTTGACCACCGGACAGCGACAGGCCGCTGACCTTGAGCTTGTCCTTGACCTCATCCCACAACGCGGCGCCTTGCAGGGCGTGTTTGACGCGGTCGCCAATGTCGCCCTTGTAGCGGTTGAGGCGCAGACCGAAAGCGACGTTGTCGAAGATGCTCATCGAGAACGGGTTCGGTTGCTGGAACACCATGCCGATGTAGCGGCGTACCACAACCGGGTCTACGCCCTTGCCGTAAACATCCTGCCCGAGGAAGTGCACGTGGCCTTCAAAGCGGAAGCCTTTGACCAGGTCGTTCATGCGATTGAGGCTACGCAGCACGGTACTTTTGCCGCAGCCAGACGGGCCGATAAAGCCGGTAATTTTGTTCTTTTCAATCGGCACATGGCTGTCACGGACGGCCAGGAAGTTGCCGTAGAAAATCTTGTCCAGCTTGCAGTCCATGACCACAGGGGCCTGGGTGATAAACGGAGCGGCTATTTGCGCAGTTGATACGTTCAAAATCAGGTGCTCCCTATCTCAATACTTTGGCTTGCCGAAAATACGGCTGACGATATTCACGAGCAGTACGATCATCACCAGCACCAGCGAAGCGGCCCATGCCAGTTCGAGCTGGTTGTCGAAGGGCATGCCAGAGAAGTTGTAAATCAGTACGGCAAGCGAGGCCGTTGGATTCATCACCGCCAGGCTGCCGTCGTGGTAGATCCAGTAGTTGCTGAACAGTGCGGTAAACAGCAGCGGCGCGGTTTCACCGGCGGCGCGTGCGACGGCGAGCATTACACCGGTCAAAATGGCCGGCAGGCCGGTGGGCAAGACGATTTTCCAGATGACTTGCGAGCGGGTGCAGCCCATGCCGTAAGCGGCGTCTTTCATGATCTTGGGCACCATCTTCATCGACTCTTCAGCCGTCAGCACCACGATCGGCAGCATCAACACCGCCAGGGCCACACCACCGGCGGGCGCCGAGTAGGTCCCGGTGGTCATCACCACCAGCGCGTAGGCAAATACACCGGCCAGAATGGACGGCAGGCCGGTTAGCATTTTGGCGGCAAAGCGCGAGGCGTTGGCCAGCTTGCTGTCCGGGCCCAGTTCCGCGAGGAACACGGCAGCCAGGATGCCGACCGGCACCGCGATGGCGGCAGCGATACCGACCATCACAAACGTACCGGCCAGGGCGTTACCGAAACCGCCGCCGGTCTCAAAGCCGGTGGGTGGCAGCTCGGTGAACACCTCAAGGCTCAGGCGTGCACCGCCGCGGGTGATCAACATATAAAGCACGGAAATCAGCGGCACACTGGCCAGCAACGCGCCAAACCACACCAGCGTGGTCAGTATCAGGCTGCGCAGCGAGCGGCCTTCGAGCCGGCGTTGCAGGCTTGGCAGTGCCTTGGTAGGGGACGTGAGGTTTGTCATTACTTATGACCCCGCTGGGCGTAGAGCATGATCATGGAACCGAGGACGTTAACCAGCAGCGTGATGAACATCAGCACCAGGGCTGCGTACATCAGCACTTCGATCTCGTTGGGCCCGGCTTCAGGGAAGTTCAGTGCCAGCAAGGCGGCCAGTGTATTGGCCGGCGCAAACAGGGACAGTGAAATATTGTTTGCATTGCCTACCAGCATCGCCAGGGCCATGGTTTCACCCAGCGCACGGCCGAGGCCGAGTACCAGGGAGCCGAAAATACCGGTGGCGGCCGATGGCACCATCACCTTGAGAATCGCTTCCCAGTGGGTGGTGCCCATGCCGTAGGCGGCTTGCTTGGTTTTCATCGGGACGGCGGTGAGGGCGTCCTGCGAAACAGCAGCAATGGTCGGCAGAATCATGATTGCCAGTACCAGTGCCGCGGGGAGAAGTCCCGGCCCGCTCAAAGAGGTGCCGAAGAAAGGAATCCAGCCCAGCTCAGTGTTCAGCCACGCGGTCAGCGGGCGAATAGCCGGTATCACCACGTAGATGCCCCACAGGCCATACACCACACTCGGGATGGCGGCGAGCAGTTCTACGATGGTACGAAACACAGCAGCCAGCCGGGCTGGCAAGAAATCCTGGGTCAGGAAAATCGCCATGCTGACGCCGAATACACCTGCGATCAACAGCGCGATAAAAGCACTGTAAAGCGTGCCCCAAATAGCCGGCAGAATGCCGTATTTGCCTTGGTTAACGTCCCAGACACTGCCGAAAATCACGTCGAAACCGTGCTTTTCCATGCCGGGAAGGGCCTTGCGTCCTACCTCGAATACCAAGGCGAAGACCAACGCCAGAATCAAAACGACCCCTATACGAGCGAGTGCACGGAAGGTGCGATCAACCAGAAAGTCCTTCGCGGACGGTGGTTGGCAAGCAGAATCCGGATTAACCGGTACGACAAATGGTGTATTCATTGGCTAATTCCGGAGCTGGGGGGACACTCTCCCGGCATGGCAAGCGCCTGCCGGGAGAGACCTCACGCGTGTTACTGGATGTTGGCAGACGCTTTGCGAACTTGATCAACAACCGACGGTGGCAGCGGGATGTAGCCCATCGAGTCAGAGATTTTCTGACCTTCAGTCAGGCCGTACTCAACCATTTCACGCATGGCTTTGGCCTTGGCCGGGTTTTCGTTGTGCTTGCGGAAGATCATCCAGGTGTACGTGGTGATCGGGTAAGACTTGGCACCGTCCGGATCTGGCAGCCAGGCCACCAGGTCTTCTGGCATCTTCACCGCAGCCAAGGCTTCGGCACCGCTTTCAGCGTTAGGCACAACATACTCGCCGGCCTTGTTTTGCAGTTGAGCGAAGTCAACTTTGGCCAGTTTGGCGAAGCCGTATTCGATGTAACCGATGGCGCCTGGGGTCTGACGAACGGTAGCCGTTACACCATCGTTTTTCGGCGATTTGATGAACTTGTCGCTGGCAGGCCAGTTAACAGTGTTGCCTTCACCCAGGTCTTTTTTGAACTCAGGGTTGATGGCAGCCAAGTGCTTGGTGAAGACCGCGGTGGTACCGCTGGAGTCAGCACGCACCACCACAGTGATCGGCAGATCAGGCAGCTTCAGGCCAGGGTTGGCGGCAGCGATCAGTGGGTCGTTCCACTTGGTGATCTTGCCCAGGAAGATGTTGGAGTACACATCACGTGGCAATTTCAGCTCTTTCGGGTTGCCTGGCAGGTTGAACGCCAAGACGATTTCACCGGCGGTCATCGGCAGCAATTGCACGCCTTCGGCCACTTTGGCGATGTCTTCTTTGCTCATTGCCGAGTCGCTTGCAGCGAAATCAACGGTCTTGTTCAAAAAGTCCTGAACGCCCGCACCGCTGCCCTTGGACTGATAGTCCACGGTGACACCAGGGGTTTTCTTGCTGAAATCTTTAAACCAGGTCAGGTAGATCGGAGCCGGGAAACTGGCACCGGAACCTGTCAGACGTACGCTCTCAGCAGCAAACGCCGCCGACGTAGCGCAGAGAGAAACAGCAACAGCCAGTGCAACAGACTTCATTAAGCTTTTCATCAAAGAAATTCCGTGTGAGATCGGGCCCGAGAACTTTGCAACAATCGTGTGACACTTTTATGAATGCCGATTGTTCTTACAGGGTCATCAGCACCCTGGGTGTCCCTCGATCTGGGTCCGTCGCACACGTACTACGAGCGATTTACTGCCAACCCAATGCCTTCCTCCTCTGGTGGAAACTGCTGCGTTGATCGACGCCAGGGCGCTTTGAGGTTGGAGACTAGACGGGTGCGCGAAGGTGGAAATGCCTGAATGTCGACATTAATTAACCTTTATCGTTTGTGCTCGGCTGTCTCGCTCCGGGCTCTCCAAACATCTCGCAGGTGGGTGCGTAGCGCTTTTAAAACAGCGGACTACTGAGACACAGAGGCCGCAGACGCCCAAAACTGCGTTATCGTGAGGTTATGGCTTTGTGCTAGCATCCCCGCGCGAAGCGAATTGTCGGCTCGCCCAGGAATTCGGTTAAGGATGACGCACGTTGAAACCCATCAGAGTGCTGCAAGTGCTGGCCAGGCTGGTGACTCGCAGTCTGTTGCTTGTGCTGCTGTGCAGCGCGTTCGCCGCGCAGGCCGACCAGGAGATCGGTCGCTTTAATTCGGTGAGCGGGCCTTTCAGTCACATGGAAACCCCGACTGGCCGAGCGTATTTGAACCTGCACGAGCGCAAGATGCAGGTGCAACTGCCGGACGACTGGCGTGAAAGCACCGTCGAAACCACGATGGAGCTGGACGGCGACACAGCGGTGGTCATGAGCTACCGCACTGCCCAGTGCGATTCGCAAACTGCGCTGGTGGTGATCTCCGGCAAGTCAGTCTGGGGCCCCTATCGATTGGGTGGCTGTGGCGACATATTGGCTTTCCAGCGCAGTGAGAACGGCGAGAACTTTGTCGCCATGCAGATGAATGGCCAGCACTCCGAGGCTTGGACCTACTCTTCGAAAGATAAAAACTTCCGTGGGCCGATGAAGATCGACCTGCCGGGGCTGCTGCTTGGCCTGTCCAAAGCCAAACCAGCGATTGACCCCGCACCGGCGCCCAAGCCTCCAGTGCCCCCTAAGCCTGTGCCTGTGCCTGTGCCTGCACCCAAGCCCATACCCAAACCGAAGCCCAAAGAGGCGATTGCTTCTACGCTGCCGCAGCCGGTGGCGGATGCCGTCGTTGAACACGCTCAGGCGACTGCGACACCCCGTCGCCGACTGGTGATCAACTTGATCTCCAGCGCGGAGCCCGGGTTTTGACCGGCCTCACACCGAGTGGGTTGTTGCACTGCCTACGCAAAGACAAGAACCCGCTGCCCCGGCATCAAGAGCGTGTGCTGGTTCTGGTGATGCTGACCCTGACGCTGCTGTACCTGATTGTCGAAATGGGTTTCAACGCCCGTTTGCTGGATGTCGTCGGTGGTCTGGCCAGTCAGCATCAAGTGGAGTCCATCGAGGTTTACGGGCGCTTGATCGCCGGCACGGCGGTGGCCCTGCTGGGGTTGGGGGCGGTGCTGAAAAAGAGTTTGCGCCAAGGCTGGAGCCGTCTTCGCACAATGATCTGCGCGGTTCTGGTGATCGTCGCCTGCATCGGCACCACGTACTATGCGCAATTGGCATTGGTCAATCACCTGGTGGATCGCTCGACGCCCGATGAGCGCGCGCGTGCGGCCTTGGGTGTGCCGGCGACGTACTTGGTGAGGCACGACGATTTCCAACTGGCCGGTCTCAACCTCACCGGCGAAGAGTTGCAGAGCCCCGAGGGCAAGACCCTGCTGGCGACGTTGCCCAATATGCTGCTGTCGGCAGATCACCTGATCGAAAAAATCAAACCCCAGGCTCAGCTGTTTTTCGAGCTGTTTGCCGAAACCGTGCGCGGCAACGTTGCGGTCAATTATCGGCACTACCAAGATTCCCTCGCCGAACTGAACGAGAGCTATCGCCAGTATCAACAGGGCAGCAGCCGTTACCTGGAGGCGATCAGCGCGGCCTCCATCGCCCGGCGCCAACAGCAGGCCTGGAGCGATTACGAGCAGAGCCTCAAACAACGTAATCGCCGCCTGACCCCCAACAATGTACCCAGGCGCCATGCCAACACAGTCCGCCAGTCGCTGCGCGAGAAGGGCATTGCGGTGGCCGACGATTGGCGCCCCAATGACCGTGCGGGTTTCAATCGGGCCGTGGCCAAGCGCGTGCAACTGGATGCCCGCAACGCCTATGCCTCCGGGCTGAAGTCGGTCGACCGGTGGATCGATCCGGGCTTGCCGCGCGGGCAGTTTTTTGCGCAGTTGCCGATACAGAACAAATGGCGCGATGCTTTGCATTTGCCCTACATGATCACCTTGCAACCCGACCTGTCACTTGGCGGCTTTGAGCAGACCGTGTACCGGCCGACCATTAGCCATGATGCCAAACAGTTAATCGAAGATCGCCTGGTGGATCCGCAGAGTTACCGCGACCGAGGCGAAAAGGCGCAAATCGGTCGTGACAGTTACCGGGCGCTGATTGTGCCGATGATCGCCCTGTTGTTTTCCCTGCTCGGCGCCTTCACCCACATCTTCAAGTGCCTGGGGTTCTTCGGGCGGGCGCTGTGTTATGTGCCGCCGAGGCTCTACATGGCCGCCTTCGCAGGCTATGCGCTGGTGGTGCTGGCGGTGCCGATGCTCTGGACCAACAAGGTGACCGAACAACCGCTGTTTCTCGACCTCAAGCGCCAGAACGGCTCCACGCTTGGGGTAATGGGCTGGCTCATTGCTCACAGTGTGCAGTGGACGGCGCAGGTCCAGCCGGTGTTTTACCCGATTAACGAACGGGTGCGCCTGCACCTGCTCGAGGGCCTGTCCTACGGGTATCAGCCTCAATGAATGCTCATTTTCACTCTCGAAAGGAATCGCCCTTGTCACGTGCACTTGTTGTATCGACCGTGTTGCTCGCCTGTAGCGGCTTGTTGTTGAGTGGTTGCCAGAACTCGCCCGTGGGCAGTACGGCGGTCGGTGGTGTGCTCGGTTGCATTGGTGGCGCGGCGATTGCGGCCGGTACGGGTGGCAATCCTCGCGTCGGTTGCGCCATTGGTGCGGCCTTGGGCGCGCCGACCGGTTACTACGTGGGTCGCCAAAAAGACCTGGAAAACGCCCGCCAAGCCAAGGCGGCCATCGAGCGCCAGTCGGGCGATGTCGCGGTGGTGCAACTGACGACCCGCCAGGAGGCGGTACCGGTAGACAAGCGCAATGACGTTGGCGCGGCCAGTGTCGAAAGCATGGACTCGATGCAGGTCAACGTCCCGCAGGCCTTGGTGAAAAAACGCGACAAACGCCTCCAGCAGCCGCTGTCGCAAGTGGGCAACTACGTGTCCAGCGCCAGCAGCAACGCCAACATCGTCGTCACCACCCGCAGCAAGAGCGACTTCAACTACATCGTCGCCAACATCAAGAAGGGCTACAGCGGCAAGGTCACGCCTGACAAAGTGACCTACGAGTACCGCGAGTTGACGCGAGGTACCCAATCGGCGATCCAAGTGGTGCCGAACGCTCAGGTTTAAGCGGGCTGGGCAGGTTTGCCCTCAAGTAAAAAAAGGCACTGGTGAGCAATCGCCAGTGCCTTTTTTTTGCCTGTTTGTGGCCTATCAATCCGCTATTAGCCCATCTGTATGACTTACCCCGTACTCGCGCACTGATACAGTCAGGCCTCAATGGATGCCTGAATACTTCACCGCCGCTGCTGCCCGAGAGGGCACATTCAAGGCGCGCAAGAGTGCCGACACATGAATACGCACGGTAAAGGGCGAGATAGAGAGTTCTTTGGCAATTTCTTTGTTGGTCTTGCCGTCCGCAATCAGGCGCAGCACTTCCTGCTGGCGGGTGGTGAGCACATGGGTGTGCAGTGGCAGCAAGCCCGAGGGCGCACATTTAACCAGTACATTGCCTTCTCGAATGGCCAGCAGCGCCTGCCCGATGGCGTCCGGGGCGATGTTTTTGCCAATAAAGCCGTCGATGCCCAAAGCCATCACCTGCTCAATTAGCGCCGGGTCATCGACCATTGACACGACGATCAGCGTGGTGCGGCGCAATGTTTGTCTCAGTTCATGCAACAGGCTCATGCAGGTCAAACCGGGAAAGCGCAGGTCAAGAATCAGTGTGTCGACCTCTTCGCCCGTTTGTATCAGCGCCTTGACCGTCTGAAAGTCGCCAGCCTGCTCTAACGTCGCCTCAGGTAACAGGCGTTGCACGGTGCGCAACATCCCCTCGCGGAACATCGGGTGATCGTCGGCAATAATGATTCTGCATGACATATCGTGTTTTACCTTGAGTCAGGCTTTTTATAAGGATGGCTTTAGCATCGAGCCTGTTAATAACCCGCAGGGCCCATCACGGCCTGCCAGATGCTCAGTTCAGGATGCTCTGTATGACGTTTCAGAAGAACACCGAACTCGACCAGGCCAACTTGCGCATCATTGTGACCCTCTGCGCCATTGGCTATATCAGCGTGCTGGGCTTTCTGCCTGGGCACGAAGTAGAGCGTTATCTCCCCGTCATCCTTTATTACGTGGTGTTCCTGCTGGCGTCCATTGGCTTTCGTTACGTCATTTCTCGTTGGCCCGGGCATTACCCTTTACGCCGTATTTTGGGAATGATTCACGACTACACCGGGACCTCGTTCGGGTTGATCGTCGGCGCAGAAGCCGCGCTGCCTCTCTACGCGGTGATGGTCTGGATCAACCTGGGCAACGGCATGCGCTATGGTTCGCGCTACTTGGCCATTGCCACGGCGCTGGCGCTGCTGGCGTTAATGATCGTCTACTGGCTGACACCCTGGTGGCAGACGCAACCGTTTATGGTGCTGATGCTGATGATCACCAGCACGGTGATTCCGCTGTATGCCCACCTCTTGCTGGAGCGCACGCGCAAAGCGTCTGAAGAAGCCGTAGCTGCCAACCTGGAAAAATCCCGCTTTCTGGCCCAGGCCAGCCATGACCTGCGCCAGCCCATCCATTCCATCGGCCTTTTTACCGCGTGCTTGCGCGAAGCCCGCCTGGGGGATGACGAGCAACGCCTGGTGGACAGCATCGACCGCTCGCTCCTCAACGTTTCGCAACTCTTTCGCTCGATACTCGACCTCTACACCCTGGACAACGGCCGCGTACTGCCCACCTTTCAGCCCCTGCACCTGGGGGACTTTTTGGCCGACGTGGTGCGACAAAATGCCGAAGCTGCGCGTTGGGCAGGTGTTGAATTGCGCCTGCGGCCTTGCCCGCATTGGGTTCGGGCCGACCCTGTGCTGCTCACAACCATGGTGCAAAACATACTGTCCAATTGCTTCAAATACGGTGCCCAGCGCCCGGTACTGATCGGCGTGCGCAAACGCGGCCAAGGGCTTGCGATCGAGGTTCATGACCAAGGGCGGGGCATCCATAAAGAGCACCTGCTAAAAGTCTTCGACGAGTTTTATCGCGTGCGCCATCAGCGCGACAAAGACGTTGAAGGCGTGGGCCTGGGCCTTTCCATCGTCAAGCGCCTGGGCCACTTGATGAACCTTGAAGTTGCCATCCGCTCGCGGGTCGGCCACGGCACGTCAGTCTGCTTGTATGGTTTAACGCCGACAGTGCCGCCGCCAACCGTTGCCCCTCAAGAAGGCGAGCACAAAGCCTGGCTGCTCACAGGCTTGAAAGTCTGCCTGATCGAAGATGATCACAACGTATTAATGGCCACCCGCGCACTGCTTGAACGCTGGGGCTGCACAGTGCAAGCCGAATTGACCGGGCAACACCTGAGCAGCGACTGCGACGTCATCATCGCCGACTATGACCTGGGCAACCACGCAACCGGCATCGAGTGCATCAACAGCCTGCGCCAACAACGCGGCTGGGCGGTGCCCGCGTTGATACTCAGCGGGCACGACACCGATATAATCCAGGCACAGCTACGAGAAAACGATTTCGCCATCCTCTCCAAACCCGTCCGCCCGACAGAATTACGCACAACATTGCGAGAGCTCGCGCGAAAACAACCGGGTTAACCAGCCGTTAGAGCATGTGCGAGCTTATTGCTTAGTGCACTGCGCGCCCGCCCCCATGCCCATGGACGCGAGAGCCACCATCGGGCCGCTGGGCAATTCACACGTATATTCCGCGCCGGCGGTTTTAACGCTGAAGTACGTCGTATTGAAATCGTTGCGGATGTTCGAAATATCCGTAACCGGCTTACCAATACTGGTTTGAGCGCGACTCTTAAGATCACCTTCCGCAGGCTTGACCACTTGGCACCCGGACATGCCGATAGCCAACGTGCTGAATAGAGTAAGAACCGTTATTGAGTGAAAAAGCTTCATGGCAACCTCTGGTGAGTGCTGATTGTTGTGATGGGTTTTGGTCGTGGCGGGGGGGTATGAGGCGCACTGAACATCGCAGGGGCAGGCCCTGTTTTAGCTACTGGCTAACCGTTCAAGGTTTAAAGGCCGCGCCCGCCGTGGGTGTTTTTTTGGATTGAGTTGGGGTGGAGGTTGGGAGTATTGGGGGTGGGTGAGGGGAGGGCAATTAGGGCGGATGGGCTAGTGGCTGTTGGCTATGTGGGTTGATGTGCTGCAAATCAATAATTAGGTTTTTCGTAGGAGGCTCACATACGATTTAGTTTTGAAAAGCTTATTGCGGTGAAGTTTGGCTATCAAATGTGCGGCAATACACCTGTCACAAGTACTTGTTAACTTTTAAACAGTCTTTAGCGTTAATAACTCAAGGTTTAAGCCAAGGTGTTTTCAGTCTCTACGCGCCAGCGAATAATTTTGCGTGCCGATAATCTCAAGTCGGACGACTTTTTTGCCCGGTTCTCAAAGATGTTTGGTAACGGTTACCCTGACCTTGCCTCCCAAACTCCCAATATCATCATTGGCGGAGTCTACGGTAGGCACGAAGGGGTCAGTTTCCGTCGCCTGCATTATCAAGGCAATTTCACAGTAACTTTGCCTGACCCCATGGATGAGATCACCTTCGTCATTCCCACCGAGGGCCGGATTGTCTTCAATCACACGTCCGAATCATGTGGTGCTCCACAAACCGGCTTGGCGATTGATAAGGCTGACATTCGCTCGATGCGGTTTATCGATAACCATGCTCACCATGGGATTTCACTCAATCGAGGGGTGCTTACTGAGCGTTTATCGACACTTATAGGTAAGCCGGTTTTGCAGCGGCTGGTTTTTGACTCGACTGTGGATTTGCAAAATCCAGCGCTCCAGGGCGTTAAGGGGTTGATCGCCATGGCCACAGGGGTTGAGTTCGATGCGTTGATTCACGCCGGTACGTTAATGCCTTCTCGGCTGCGAGAAATGTTGATCGATGCGGTACTGGAAACCTGGCCTCACAACTTCACTCAAGCACTGCGGCTTCCTGCCCCGATGATTGCGCCCCGGCATGTGAAGTTGGCGGTTGAGTACATTCAGGCGCACCCCGAGCAGTTGCTCAGTGGCGTTGACCTTGCGCGACTGAGCAACGTTAGTCACCGCTCTTTACAGGAAGGATTCCGGCGGTTTGTGGGCACCTCCATTGTTAGCTATCAACGCCAAGTGCGGTTGGAGCATGCCTACGATGCTTTGGTGTACGGCGCTGGAGTGTCAGTCGCGCAAGTTGCCTTGCGCTTTGGTTTCAGCAATGTCGGCCGATTTTGCCAGTACTTTCAGAGTGCATATGGTCTTAGACCCGCCGATGTAAAGTCAGGCAAGCGGCCTCGACGCTAGCGACTTGATCGCGAGTCGAGGCCGCTGCCCTGTCACTCAGAATGCATAGCTGGCCTTGAGATTACCCCCAAAACCGTGGCTACCACCGGCGCTTGCATTCATGTCAGCACCCAGGCTCAGCGCGCCAAGTTTGGCCATGAGATTGACGCCCCCTGTGAACTGATCACGGCTATCGAAAGCAGCACGTTGCTCGATATTCAGACCGAGCAGTTGCCCACTGCTTTGCACGTCACGATCGCCGAGTGTGTGCTCGTACCCCACCTTAACGCCAGGGACTAGTTGCCAATTGCCCATGGCGATAGGCGCAAACGACACATCCAGCTTTGCCAAGGCGCTGCGGCGGGTTTGCTTGTTGCTGTCGACATCAAGTGCCAACTCGCTGCCTTTTTCCTTAAAGCTCGCTTGGTCCAGATGGCTGATGCGTACGCCAAGGCCGGGCTCGAAAATCATGCCGCTGACGGGAGCACGATAGCCAAACAAAAGCGTCGCCCCGACGAGCTTGCCATGGCTGTCCCCTTGGGCAGTACCGAGACCACCGCCTAGTTCCCGTTTGCTGTCGTAGTCGAAATAGCCTGCGCTGGCATTGGCGTCGACGAAAAGGCCCTGTTCTAACCTCTCTAGCGCGTAACGAGCGCCGAGGTTGAAGAAGGTCAAATCGGTGTCGACCGAGCCACCCGCGCCACCGACTTTACCTTGGCTATAACCAACACTTGCCCGGCCACTCAATTGCTCTGAGAAGCGCTGGGTCGCACCCAGCATTAAGCCCTGGTTGTGTTCGTTACTGCTTTGAGTGTGCGAGGAGCCATCAGTGCCGAGGTAATCCGTCAGTGTGGTGGACCACAATCGGTATTGACCCATTTTGAGATCGGTACCGCTTGCGTAAGGTGCCGCAGATTGATCAATCAAAGCATTCTGGCGCAGCAGATAGCTGGCGGCGTCAGCGTGGACCTGGCCCCCAACGGTGGACTCGACACCGTCCAGATTTTGGTTGTCGATGGCAGCCTGCAAGTAATAGTTGTAAGCCGTGTAGGTGCCGGACAAGCGAGTGTTCTGCAATTGCTGTAGCAGCTTCGCACCGGCCGCCGAGTTACCCACCATCCCTGCTTGCCCAGGCAAACTGTTGTACTCGACCATTTTGGCCCGCAACACGTAGATAGTTTCTTGGGATAATCCCAACCCTTGCTTGAGGTAATTATCCATGCTGCCGTATTGGGCACTGACCTGGTCCAGCCCAGCCTGCAGATAGCTCGCATCTACGCCGAGTAACGGAGCGTAGATGCTTGCCATGCTCGGCGGCATGGCTTTCAACGTCGCAGCTATACGCTCGGCAGAGTATTCATTGGTCGCCAGGTAATCACTCATAATCGTCGCGCTGTCGACGCCTGCGATGCTTTGCAGAACGGCTGCTGCCCACCCTGTACGGTCTTTGCCGGCAGTGCAATGCAGCAACTGCGCCGCATCAACGCTGGCCAGTTCATTGAACAGCGTACCGAACTGAGCGCGCATTCCGGCATCGCCGACAAAAGCGCGATTGGTTTCCTGCATCAACTTCATGGCTGCAGCAGAATCCGGTGCATTGAGGATTGCTGCGGTAGTGATATTTGCGCCTGACGTGGCGGCACCGAGGATGTCGATATTTTGATAAGTAGCGCCAGTGAGCGGCGCGTCAGGCGCCGTCGAGATTTCGCCGGGCGTGCGTAAGTCATACACCGCCTTGATGCCCAAGCTATCAAGCGTGGCCAGATCCGCAGCCGATGGCGTCAGCGCATTCGAGCGATAAAACACACCCGCCCGCAGGGTGCCATCGTGGGCTGTAGAACGAGCAGTGGTGGTGCCGGCCACGTCGCGGAAGTTGTCCATGCTGCTCAGGCGCGGAGTATTAAGGGCTTCGCCCCCGACGGCGTGAGCCGCGACGATGGAAAGACTCAAAATGGACAGCGAGTACAGAGAACGTTGCAGCATGGTTCAGCCTCATCGATAACGTTAAGGCTGCCTACTATCTGTATCGAACTGATACCAAAGATGACAAATTGGTGGCTAAGACAAATTCGTGCGTGATTGGTCCATTGGCTGCGCTTTTTGTCCAATTCATGCTTGATTGAAAGTGGAATATCGCCTCTCGGTACTGTGTCTGCGCATGCCCCACGGCTTCAAATTATGTGTTGGTGCAGGGGTAATACATGGCGGGCGTGATTAGAGGGAGGGCGGCGGATAGCCAGAAACAAGAAAGCCCGCACGGGGCGGGCTTCTTGGGTGCTTGGCAGAAAGCTATTTGGTGGGCCGGGGGATTTGCGTTAGCTCAGTATGTACGTGAGTACTGGGTGCCACCTGTAGAGAGTTATCTAAGTGTCGGTGTTGTATGAAAAGTACTAGCCGGTTGAATCATGCCCCCAAACTTTCGACACAGAGATGTGCGATTAAGGCGTTATAACCCCGCCCTCATTGGTCATCAGGTAGCTGCAAGATGCTTTGAGCAGGCTTGACGGTATGGATGGCACGGCGTTGAACGTAAATCACCCGACCAGCGTGCCTTGTACGGTACTACGGCTTTGCCGTATATTTTCGCCATGTATACGATCGTCGAAACCGAAATTTTCAAGCGTTACGCCGAATCCATATGGCGTGATGATGAGCGCCAGGAATTTATCGCGTGGTTGGCGGTGAATCCGTTCGCAGGCGATGTGATTCCCGGCTGCGGTGGGTTACGTAAGGTGCGTTGGTCTCGTGGTGGGATGGGTAAGCGAGGTGGGACGCGGGTTATCTATTACAACGCGCTTGCTGAAGGCCATATATGGTTGCTGATCGCCTACGCCAAGGCGAAGTTCGACAACCTGCCGATCGCCTTCCTGAATCAATTGAAAGAGGAGATCAGTAATGGATCATGAAATGGAAAACTTCCAGAAAGACTTGTTGGCTTCTGTTCGCCAAATGAAAGCTGGCAAGGCGGCGCGCGCAACTGAGGTGACACTTTCGGTCGCCGCTGAGGCGAGAGCTAAAGTCGGATTATCTCAAAGTGCATTTGCGCAGCTTCTAGGGGTCAGCCTGCGTACGTTGCAAGATTGGGAGCAAGGCCGCCGCAGACCAGCGGGTGCGGCACAGACGCTGTTAAGGGTGGCAAGTCAGCATCCAGAAGCGCTGCGGGACCTGCAGGCTATCTGATGCTGAGGTGTGAAAGCCTTTAATTCAGTGAATCCCACCCAAAAAAAAGACGCCCTAGGGCGTCTTTTTTTCGGATTTGGTGGGTTGGGGTAATTTGAATTGGATCGTTAGGTATTTGATTTAATTGCTTAATATGAGTTTGTAAATTTCTTTGGAATACCGATTGGAATACCGAGAGAAGCTGGAATGGGCAATATGCTTCGTTTCCGTATCTCGCAATGGACGGCCAAAAGGATCATCTGTTTACTCGAAGCCGGGCAAGCTGAGCATGCCGCCCTTGGTACGTTTGCCAAAGCCGGTGGGCATTAGGATTGTGTGTTTTTTCATCTCTGTGAGTACCTTCAACCATTCGGTTTTGCTGAAGCGCAGCTTGGTGTCGTTCCAGCTATGCATGACTTCGTCCACAACGGCTTCATCGGTAACCGGGCAGCCCTCCAGGAGAAAGTCGTTCCAGGCTGCGTAAAGTGTTACGGTCATTTCGCAACGATCAGTATCCCAGCTTCGCATCAACTCGATAATCTGCTCAATAGAAGCGCGCTGTGCGGCCAACCAGGCGCTCTCATATGCCTGCTGATGTTGCCCCGCTTGGGACAGCGGGCGGTAGGTATAGCCAACAGTCTCGCGTTCGATGCGCTCGTACCATTTACGGTTTTGCAACTCACCTTCGACCTGATTCATCAATTGGCGATCGTGGGGGCCTGCGGCGTCGCGCAGGTAATCACCCTGAATAACGGCGAGCTTGGCCGCGTGCTCGGCTAGGTAAATCACTTTCTGCAGCTTGCGTTGGCCGAAGGTGCGTTGGCTATGCAGTCGATGAGTAATTTCTGCTGCGAGCAGGGTGCGAGCTACTTGCTGATCTGTGGCAGTGGGAGCCTGCTGGTCATCTTCGGCAAGGGCACGTTCGACCAGGGTGCTTGCCAACTGTTCGTTCAATTCGCGAGCCTGGATTAGGCGGGATTTGAGTTGGTCGCAGAGGGCTATCAGTTGATCTATTTTGGCGACGATGCGGTGTTGTTCTGCGATGGGTGGAATCGGTATGGCGATATTTTTAGATTTAGTTACCGATATATTGTCTTGTCCAGCGGTGCCAATTAGTGCGATGTTGCGCAGAAATGAACCTTCCTTAATAAAAGTAAACACATACTGCGGAAGCATTGGTCCTATTAGTCCGAAAAAAACGATTGCTTGGTTGCAGTTCCATTCAGGAAATGTGTTCGGGATGATCGCAACCTTTCCTAGTGGAGGCCCTACGATGTTCATTACAACATCGCCAGGAGTCAAAGTTGAGCGTTTCATTTTCGATGAGTGATATTCAGGGCTTACAAATTGTCTTTTATAGTCAAAGTCAATTTCTTGATTTCGGATGTTGTAAACCTTCAGAAATGGAACGCCATCTTCGTATCGGAACAACTCCGATGAAGGAGTTGACCCTGAGGACACCGGGCGACAAATTTCACCTATGCGGACCCACTCCCAACCGGTGGGGATATCAAATAATTTTTCGCACTCAGTAACAGCATCAAGTGGAGGTGAGGTCTTGATAGTTTTACTCATAACCAACCGTGCTTTTTCCTCCGCAATGCGTTTGAGCAACTCGCTGGCCGGCTCATCATTGGGGTCTTGCGGCACTAGTTTTCCCATCACCGCCAGTTGCAGCAAAGTTTGCTTGAGGGCTTCTATGCTGGCTTCGGTGGTGAACAGGGTGTGGAAGTGTTCGGCAAAGCGTTGCCAGTTGGTGGTGAAGTCGGTTGCGTCGCTGACTTGGGTCAGGCTGTCGAGTAGTGCCTGCACCAGTTGGGCGTGGGCGCTTTCGGTGTCGGCCTGCTGGGCTTCCAGACGATTGCACAGGGCCATCAGCTCATCGACTTTGACGACAATGCGGTGTTGTTCGGCGAGTGGCGGTAGCGCAAGCGGCAAGTTGAGAATCTGTTCTCGCGAGACATTTTTCATTGAGCTACTGGTGCCGCCTGCTACCCGGCTGTAATAGTCGCGGGCCAATGGTGCGCTGTTTGCCAAGTTCACATAGCGTCGTTCACATAGCGAGGTCAGTTTTAGTCGAACGATTTTGTCGCTAAGCATCAAGTGAGCCGGTGTTGTCTCGACTACAACACTTCGGGCCACAAGCTCCGCCGTATTTGCACGAGAGACCAGAAAGTCGCCTTCGGCGACTTCGTGCTCGGGACGGGCCTCCAAGCTTGCAGGAAGCGCTTTGTTCTCCTCGGGCTGGTAAACGCCCCACGAAACAGCACTGACCTTGAGGACACCCCACTCGTTTGCTGTCCTTGGTCTTGGATCGCAACTAGGGCTCCAACCTGCGCCACTTTCGATCACCTGACTACCCAGCCGTCCCCACCTCCAGTTTGCTGGGAGCTCAAAAGGTTTTTCTTCTTCGCCAATTTCCGCCAGCGGCTTTTGTTTCCTGATCTTGCCCTCATCTACCAACCGAGCCTTTTCCTCAGCAATCCGCTTCAGCAACTCGCCGGCCGGTTCGTCTCTGGGATCTTGCGGCACCAACTTGCCACGCACCGCCAGCTCAATAATCAGTTCACGCAGCTTTTTGATGCCGTTGGGCGCACCGGTCAGTAGTGGCAGGTTATCGGTCAGTAGCGCAGTCATACATCGCGCTCCAGGGCTTCAGCTAAAACTACCTTAAGCTGGTCGCGCAGATCTTTGATTTCGCCTTGCAGGCTGGTGTAGTTGCGCAGCAGTTCGTTCGGGTCATGGCTGATCTGCTCGCTGATATGTGGGTTTTTGCAGTCCAGGTTCCAGTTGCGCGCTTGCAGGTCTTTGACACTGACTTTCCAGGCGAACTCGTTCTCCACCCTTGCGGCAAAGCCGTCGGCCTCACTGCCCCACCAGGCTTCCTCCGCGGCGAATTCTTCGATGCGCATGGGGCGGGTCTTGGAGTAGTTCTTGACCCCAGCCGGGTACTGGTGTTCGTAGAACCACACTTCTTTTGTCGGAGTGCCCTTGGTGAAGAACAGCAGGTTCGTCTTGATGCCGGTGTAGGGGTTGAACACGCCGTTCGGCAGGCGAACGATGGTGTGCAGGTTGCACTCGGTCAGCAGTTTTTCCTTGATGCGGCTTTTGATGCCCTCGCTAAACAGGAACCCATCGGGCAGCACCACAGCAGCTCGGCCACCGTCTTTGAGTAGCTGCATGATCAGCACCAGAAACAGGTCGGCGGTTTCGCGGGTGCGGAACGCGGCGGGGAAGTTGGTTTCAATGCCGTCCTCTTCCATACCACCGAACGGCGGGTTGGCGACAATGCAATCGACCCGCTCCGCCGGGCCCCAACTGATCAGAGGGCGGCTCAGAGTGTTGTCGTGGCGAATCTGGTTGGGCACCTCGATGCCGTGCAGGATCATATTGGTGATGGCAAGCAAGTGCGGCAGCGGCTTTTTCTCCACACCAAAGATGCTGGCCTGCAGGGTGCGTTCGTCTTCGGCTGTTTTTACATAGCGGCTGCGCTTGTGTTCGATGGCGCAGGTGAGAAAGCCGCCCGTGCCGCAGGCCGGGTCCATAACCTTTTCGTCCAGCTTGGGGTCGACCATGCGCACCATAAATTCGGTGACCGGGCGCGGGGTGTAGAACTCGCCAGCGTTGCCCGCGTTCTGCAGGTCGCGCAGCAGTTGCTCATAGAGGTTGCCGAACTCGTGGCGCTCTTGGGCTTTGTTGAAGTCCACGCCTTCCTGAATCTTATTGATCACCTGACGCAACAACTGCCCGGACTTCATGTAGTTGTAAGCGTCTTCAAATACGCTGCGCACCACATAGGCCGAAGGCGTGTTGCTGTACTCATTCAGGTTCTGCAACTGGGGGAATAGGTTGTTGTCGATAAAGTCCTTGAGCGCCTCGCCGGTCATGCCTTCCGGATCGGCGGCCCAGGTACGCCAGCGGCAACTGTCGGGAATGGGCGAACGGTAGTTGTCATCCATTAGCTCCCATTCCAGCTCGCGGTCATCGAAGATCTTCAGGAACAGCAGCCAAACCAGCTGGCCGATACGCTGGGCGTCGCCGTCTACGCCAACGTCTTTGCGCATGATGTCCTGGATGGACTTGATGGTGGAGCTAATGGACATGAAGTTCTCTCAACGCGTACCGCAAGGGGGGCGAAATTCTACAGGATAGTGTGGACGGCTGCTTTGGCAGGTCGTCGGCAGTTGGCCGTTAGCTTGCGTAAAGTTCGTCTTCCAGTTCGTGGATAGCTTTGTTGTAGCCAGCCTTGCCGCCAAAGGCTTTGACCAGCTCGATGGGCGCACCGAACTGGCTGAAAGGGTCAAGCTGCAGGATTTTGATATCCTCAATATGCTCGATGCCGGTATCGGCGTATTTATCTAGTAAAGCCTCCAGTACCTGGCGGGCTGCGCCAGAATACTTGGCGAAATAGTTGCGCTTTTTTACCTGCTCAGCACGTTCGCGGCGTGATAGGGCAGGTTGATCGAAGGCGACGTGGCAGATCAGGTCGAACGGATCGAGGGGCTTGCCCTGTTTTTTTTCCACTTCCTCCGCCAAGGCCTCCCACATCACTCCCTGGACGGCCATCTCCTCGATGATGACTTTCTTTTGCTCGGCATCACTCCAGCGCCGGAGGAAGTCATCCAGCGAGGCGAACTGCTTTTGCACGCAGGTGCGGGTGTAGTCGTGAAGTGACTCGGTGATCAGTCGGCCATCCGGGCCGTAATACTGCACACGCTCGGCGATGACATAAATCTTGACATTGTCGATGACGTACTTGATGCGTTTTTTGCCCTCATCTTCGCCGGTAAAATCCAGATCATCGCCCTCGTTATCGTTGCCTGCGCTGATGCCATCTTCGTCGGCAAGCGGGTCATCCGGTGGTACGGGGGAGTCATCACCTTCTGGGGCGTAGATCACCACCGGGTCGCCGTCGAAGGCAGGGTCGGTAAACAGCTCGGTGGCCTTTTTAAAGTCCATGATGGTGAACCAGTACTTGCCGTAGTCTTCGTTAATGCGAGTGCCGCGACCGATGATTTGCTTGAACTCGGTCATCGATTTGATGTGCTGGTCGAGCACGATCAGCTTGCAGGTCTGAGCATCGACGCCGGTGGTCATCAGCTTGCTGGTGGTGGCAATGACTGGATAGCGCGCCTCCGGGTTGATGAAGTTATCCAGCTCGGCCTTGCCTTCCTGGTCATCGCCGGTGATACGCATGACGTATTTGCGATTCTCGGCCACACGCTCGGGGTTGAGGTTGACCAGGGCCTGGCGCATGCGCTCGGCGTGGTTGATGTCGTCGCAGAAGACGATGGTTTTCTGAAACGGATCAGTGGCCTTGAGGAGTTCGGCAACTTTCTGCGCCACCAGTTGGGTGCGCGCCTCGATAACCAGGGTGCGGTCCATGTCTTTGAGGTTGTAGATGCGGTCTTCGATCAGCTCGCCATTTTTATCGAGCATGCCTTTGGGGGGCCGCCAGCCTTGCAGGTCTTTGTCGAAGTCGATGCGCACCACTTTGTAGGGGGCGAGAAAGCCGTCTTCGATGCCTTGCTTCAAGGTGTAGCTGTAAATCGGTTCACCGAAGTAGGTGATGCTGGATACCTCTTTGGTCTCCTTCGGTGTGGCGGTAAGGCCGACATGGGTGGCGCTGGAGAAGTAATCGAGTATTTCACGCCAGGCGGAATCCTCGGAGGCGCTGCCACGGTGACATTCGTCGATCACGATCAGGTCGAAGAAGTCGCGGGAGAACTGCTTGTAGATGTTCATCTCTTCATCAGTACCGGTGACGGCCTGATAGAGCGACAGGTAGATTTCGTAGGAGGTATCGATCTGGCGTTTGGCGATTTTGGTCATCGCCTGGCCGAAGGGCTTGAAGTCGTTGTTTTTGGTCTGGTCGACCAAGATGTTGCGGTCGGCCAGAAACAGGATGCGTTTCTTCTGTTTCGATTTCCACAGCCGCCAGATGATTTGGAAGGCGGTGTAGGTCTTGCCGGTGCCCGTAGCCATCACCAGCAGGATACGGTCTTGGCCGCGCGCCACAGCCTCGACGGTGCGGTTGATGGCATTCATCTGGTAATAGCGAGGCATGCGCCCGGAGCCGTCGTCGTAGTAGGGCGCTTCGATCTTGTGTTGGGCTGTTGCATCCAGCCCCTTCCACTGACAGTAGCGGTGCCAAAGTTCGGCAGGGCTGGGGAATTGATCAAGGGTAAGTTCGGTTTCTACCTGGCCGCCTGTGCCGCTGCGGTCGTGAAACAGGAAGCCATCGCCATTGCTGGAGAACACGAACGGTACGTCCAGCGCCTCTGCATATCCCAGGGCTTGCTGCATGCCGGAGCCAACGGAGTGCTTGTTGTCCTTCGCCTCGATCACTGCGATAGGCAGGTTGGCTTGGTGGTAGAGGATGAAGTCTGCGCGGCGTGCTTCACCACGGCTGTGCAGTTTGCCCCGGACGATAATGCGGCCTTTGGTAAAGCTGACTTCCTCGCGCACCTGCTTGTGCATGTCCCATCCAGCTTGTTGAACGGCTGGGGCAATGTACTTGCTGCACATATCCCGCTCGGAAAGCGATTTCTTGTCCATGACTGGCTATGTCCCTATGGCGTTCGATGGACTTTACCAGATTGGTCTGAAGGCATGCTGCCAGTATTGACATGCTTGGTTGACAGCCAGCTTTGCGCCCCCGGAAGATTTGGTTTTGTTACGCATGCTTGCTTATGCCTGCTGCAATATCATGCGCAGTCCCTAGCGTACGTTGATTGGGAGCAAGGTCGTCGCAGGCCTGCGGGTGCGGCCCAGACGCTGCTAAGGGTTGCAAGTCAGCATCCAGAAGCGCTGCGAGACCTGCAGGCCATCTGATGCTGAAGTGTGAAAGCCTTTAATTCAGTGAATCCCAGGCACAAAAAAAAGACGCCCTTGGGCGTCTTTTTTCGGATTTGGTGGAGCCGGGGGGATTTGAACCCCCGTCCGCCAGTACTCCGCTGTCGGTACTACATGCTTAGCCGTTTCTATTAAGTTAACCCTCAGCGACCCGAAGGGCAGGGTGCTTTGGGCGAGTTGTGTAAGTTTTAGCCGCTTCGTCCACAACGTACTGCACGGCGATCCTGTTCTATATGACAATCACTTCAGGTTTACAGGCATCCCCTAGTGATTGCTGGACCCGAAGGTACCAGGAGGATGGCTAAGGCAGCTTACGCTGCGAGAGCTTGACCCTCGTAGGTTTCGTCATTGGCAACTATAAGTAGTTGCAACAGTGGATTTACGAGTTCTGTTACCAACTCGGCATGCACCTAGAGTTTCGCAACCGGCGTCGAATCCTAAACGGCCCCGATGCTTGCTGGCCGTAACCAGCAAGCTGCGCAGTCTACGCCAATTCGGCGCAGAAGGCCAACCTCAAGGGCTTACTTATCGTCGCCGCCTTTGGTGAGGTTTTGCAGTTTCTGCAGGGCTTGGGTAGTGGTCGCGATGCAATCTTCTGTTTTACCCGCCGCTTGTTCACCTTTGGCTTTTTCGACCAGGGCGTCGATGTCGCCTTTGGTGTTTTCGCTGGTGGCAATAAGGGTGGCTTGGGCATCGGCGATTTTTATCAGGTTGATCTGGCAGAGGTCATCTGCCGCAAACACCGGAGAGGCCAACATTGCAGCGGATACAAACAGACCAGCCAATGCGGTACGTTTCATAGGGTCAAGCTCCTTGTGCACAGTTAGGCCCGGTGGCTCCGGGCTCGGTTATATGCCCCAATCGTTAGGGCTCAAGCCAATTGACTATAGCCACGCTCTGGAGTTCTGCCTGCGTTTGGCCAGTATTTGATGAATTTTTTTGTGCCCAAAAAGGGGGCGTTTTCAGGCAGTTCGTAGGCCCGATCCCTTTCCTTCTTATGAAACTTCCTAGACACTCTCGTTCGCTTGCGCCTGCCCAGTTCGGGGCATAGTCTCGGCCCATCGCTGCACATCAGCGGTCGGGTTTAGTCGCCCGGCTTGTAAACTTGGCGCAAGGCGCTACCTCTACGAGGCCCTTTTCTAGGGCCTGCGTTTTATGGTGGCCGTGCGCAGGGCACTTTCGAGTGCGCCGGTTTCCAAGTTTACCGGTCGACTAACCTGCGTACGGCTGCCTCCCCATCGTTAGTCGCGATTTAAGGCAGCTCCCTAAACTTGGAGAGCGCTATGAAAAAGATTGTCCCCGATCCACCTGCCTTACCCTCGCAAGAGGCTGTTCAGTGCGATGCACTGTCGTTAGACCGCGCGGCCACCGAGCGCGCCCTCAATTACTACCTGCACGACCATAAGCCTCCACGGCACGTGGATCAGGCCACGTATGCCATACCCGACAACGTTAATGTAGAAGCGGCTTTGGCCCAAGCGTCAGACTTGTTGCGCTGCGCGGGTGCTTCGGCGTGTGAGGCGGGGAATGGTTTGAGCGGGCATGCGCGCAGTTTGGTGTTGTCGAGCATGCATTTGGTGGAGTTGGCCAAAGCGTATGTGGATAAGTCGCTGGATGGGTTGACGACGCACTAGAGCAGCACGCGCCTGAGTGCAAGCAGGCGCGTCCTATTGACCTCATTTCTGTGGGAGCGGGCTTGCTCGCGATAGTGTCGGCGCGGTCTTCAGAACCACCGCGTCGTTTGTATCGCGAGCAAGCCCGCTCCCACATTGTTCACCGCTCAACGAGCGGTGCTGACGCGATCTACCAGGTAGACAAGGCCGTGGTAGTCGATGCCGCCATGTTGGCTCAGGCCGATTTCACACGTGCGGCTGGTCGATATTCCTTCGCTGCAATGCTGCACGGCGTCTTTTAAGGTGCGCAGTGAGTGGGCGTTCAGCTCGGGGGTGGTAAAGCCTTTGTCGCCGGCAAAGCCGCAGCAATGTATCCCCTCCGGTATCACCACGTCGGTGCTGCATAGCCGTGCGATGTCGATCAGCGCCTGGCTTTCGCCCAGGTGCTGGGTGCTGCAGGTGACATGCACGGCGATGGGGGCGGTTTGTGGGGTGAAGTTTAACTTATCCACAAGGTGGGTGCGGATGAAGCGCACCGGGTCGTAGAGGTCGAGGCGTGTTTCGCCCAGGTCCTGGACCAGGCGCAGGGTGCAGGGGCTGGTGTCGCAGTAAATGGGGTCTACCCCGCCACGGCTGGCGTGCAGCAAGGCACCGATGAGTTCCTGGCGTTTGTGTTCGGCCTGTTCATTGTAGCCCTTGGAGGCAAACGGCTGGCCGCAGCACAGGCTGTCCATGTTCTCGGGGAAGACCACTTGGTAACCGGCTTTTTCCAGCAGGCTGCGGGTTTTGTCGAGCAACGAGGTTTGCTCTTTGTCGCCCGCCGCCGGGCCCATGACGCGGGACACGCAGGCCGCCAAATACACCACCCGCGGGCGGGCATCTTTAACCGGCGGGCTGAAGCGTACCGCCCGCTCGGGTTGCGGCATGGCGTTGGTCCACAGCGGCACGCGGCCTTTGCTGGCTTTGGTCAGCGCTGCCGAGATTTTGCCCAGGCGCGGCGCACCCAGCAGGATGCGTGCGCCATTGGCCACGTGCAGGGTGAAGCGCGCGCCCTGTAGCGTGGTTGCAAAGTGATTGCCCAGCAGGTCGGCGGCTTTGAGGTGGTTGGCGCTGCGCGCGCGCAGTTTTTTCACCAGTTCGCCGGTGTTGATGCCCACCGGGCAACGCTGGGCGCACAAACCGGTGGCGGCGCAGGTGTCGATGCCTTGGTAGGCGTAGGCTTTTTCCAGCTCGCGGGTGTCGACCCCGGCGCGCTTTCTGGCCTGAATATCACGCCAGATCACAATCCGTTGCCGTGGGCTGAGAGTCAGGCCTTTAGAGGGACACACCGGCTCACAAAAACCGCACTCGATGCACTTATCCACAATCTCGTCGGCGGCTGGCATCGGCTTGAGGTTTTTGAGGTGGATGTGTGGGTCTTCGCTGAGCACCACGTCGGGGTTGAGGATGCCTTGCGGGTCGAGCAAACGCTTGAGTGCCCACATTAATTGGTAGGCGTCGCTGCCCCATTCCAGCTCAACAAACGGCGCCATGTTGCGCCCGGTGCCATGTTCGGCCTTGAGCGAGCCGCCGAACTCCACAGCGATCAGTTGCGCCACGTCGTCCATAAACGCTTGGTAGCGGGCGACTTCTTCGGGGTTGTTAAAGCCTTGGGTGAACACAAAGTGCAGGTTGCCTTCCAGGGCGTGGCCGAACAGGATCGCTTCTTCGTAGTGGTGTTTGTCGAACAGCTCGATGAGGCGGTTGACGCCGATGGCCAGTTGCTCGACCGGGAAGGTCACGTCTTCGATGATCACTGTGGTGCCGGTTTTGCGCACCGCGCCGACGGCCGGGAAGGTGTCTTTGCGAATCGCCCAGAGTTTGGCGTTTTCGCCGGGGTTTTCCGTGAAGTCGACTTGTTTCTCGACCGCAAAGTCGGCCAGCGACGCCATGATCTGCGCCAGTTGTTCGTGCAGCAAGGTTTGGCTGGCCGCGCGGGACTCGATCAGCAGAGCGCAGGCATTGGCCGACAGTTCTTTAACGAACGCGGGCATGCCGGGTTTGTCTTGCACCGAGCGCAGGCTGCGGCGGTCGAGCAGTTCGACGGCTGACACGGGCTGGCTTTTCAGCACGGTGACCGCGTTGCAGCAGGTTTCTACGTCGGGGAAGACGATCAGCGCCGAGGCTTTGTTGGGGTGGTCGATGACCGTGTCGTAGGTCACCGAGCTGATAAAGCCCAAGGTGCCTTCGCTGCCGACCAGCAAGTGGCTGAGGATATCCAGCGGGTCATCGAAGTCGACCAGGGCGTTGAGTGACAGGCCCGTGGTGTTTTTCAGACGGTATTTGTGGCGGATTTTTGCAGCCAATTCAGTATTGGCGCGGGTCTCGCGGGCCAATGTCGCCAATTGGTCGAGCAGGGCGCCGTGGCTTTGACGAAAGGCGGCGATGTTGGCCGCGTCTTCGGTGTCTACCCGGGTGCCGTCTGCCAGTACCACGCGGATACCGGCCAGGGTGTGGTAGGTGTTTTGCGCAGTGCCGCAGCACATGCCGCTGGCGTTGTTGGCGACGATGCCGCCGATTTTGCAGGCGTTGATCGAGGCCGGATCGGGGCCGATCTTGCGCCCGAACGGGGCCAGCCAGGCGTTGGCTTGCGCGCCGATAACCCCCGGTTGCAGGCGGATTTGCGCGCCTTGATCGCGAATGACTTTGCCGTTCCAGTTATCGCCGAGCACGATCAGTACCGAATCGCTGATGGCCTGGCCCGACAGGCTGGTGCCCGCGGCGCGGAAGGTGACGGGCACCTGGTCGCGACGGGCAAGGTTGAGCAGTTCGACCACTTCGTCTTCAGATTCGACGCGGATCACCAGTTGCGGGATCAGCCGGTAAAAGCTCGCGTCGGTGCCGAAAGCCAGGGTGGAAAGCGGGTCGGTGAAGCGGCGGTCGTCGGGGATCAACCGCTCGGCATCACGGGTAAACGTCGAAGGCAGGCTCATGCGTCCTCCAGAATTAATACCACCAGGTCTTTCGGGCCGTGGGCGCCGTAGGCCAGTACTTGTTCGATGTCAGCGGTTTTTGACGGGCCAGACACCAACAATGCGTTAGTCGGCATGCCCGCGGTCCAGTTCATTTCACGCTGCACTGAATAAAAGTTGTCGCGGATTTGGCTGGCCTTGAGCAGCGCAAAATGCACCGGCGGTACCAGGCTCATCAGGCGCGGTTCTTCCGGTGTTGGCCAGAGGATCAAGCTGCCGGTGGCGGCAATCGCGCCCAAGGTGGTGGTGAAGCTGGCCGGGGTGTCGTTGAACAGCTCGGCTTTCCATTCTTCCACGGGGCGGTCGTAGGCTTTGAGTGGGGGCAGCGCAGGATTTTGTGCCCAATGTGCCGTCACTTTCTGCCCGTGCGCGGTGGTTGGGGCGATTAACAGGCTCGGCAATTGGCGGTCGCAGACTAATTGCGCCAGCAGGGTGGGCCAGTCTGCTTCGGTGGTGAGGTGGATTTCGGTGTGCACGGCTTCCATCAACTTACGCAGTTGCGGGATGCGCTGCTCCGGGGTGTAGGTCCACGGTTCTGTCACCAATGTTTCGTCGAAGTTGTCAGGCACGGGTGTGGCGCCTGTGAGGCTTTTACGCAGTTTGTTGAGGATGTTTTGCTTGGCGCTCATCGCGAGGCTCCCGACTTTTTCGCCATGTGTTCGCGGGCCATGTCGTGCAGCGAGCGGGCGGCGGGTTTAGGGGCGCTGTGGTTTTGGGTCCACGGGCCTACGTTGTTTGGCGTTAGCCCGCGCAGGCGGGTGGCAGCTTTGACGAACACGCGGTAGAGCGTGGGCGAGCTGTTGAGCTTGGCCCACAGGTTCCACATGAGGCGCTCTTTGCGTGAGTACTTGCTGCCTTGGCCGCGCATGATGCGTGGTACGGCATCGGGCGATTTAACGTTCTCTTCGCGTAGCCGACGCAGCAATGCCGGGATCGGAATTTTTACCGGGCACACTTCGCCACAGGAGCCGCACAACGACGAAGCGCTGGGGTGATCCGGGACTTTGCCCAGGCCGACCATGTGCGGGGTGATGATTGCGCCAATGGGGCCGGGGTACACCTCACCGTAGGCATGACCGCCGATGCGGGTGTACACCGGGCAGTGGTTCATGCAGGCACCGCAGCGAATGCAGTTGAGGGTTTGGCGCAGTTCGCTGTCAGCAAACGCCTGGCTGCGACCGTTGTCGAGCAGCACCAGGTGGACTTCTTCGGGGCCGTCGAGTTCGCCGGGTTTGCGTGGGCCGGAGATCATGTTGACGTAGGTGGTGATCGGTTGGCCGAGGGCCGAGCGGGTCAGCAATGACACCAGCGGTACAACGTCACGCAGGTTTTCGACCACTTTCTCGATGCCGGTGACGGCGATGTGCACCGGTGGCGCGGTGGTCGACATGCGCCCGTTGCCTTCGTTTTCGACCAGCAGCAAGGTGCCGGTTTCGGCCACGGCGAAGTTGACGCCGGACACGCCAATGTCGGCTTCAAAAAACTTTTGGCGCAGCACGCGGCGACCGATCTGGATCAGTTGATCGACGTCTTTGGTGTATTCAACGCCGAGCTTATTGTGGAACAGGTCGGCCACTTGCCCGGCGTTCTTGTGGATCGCGGGCATGATGATGTGGGACGGTTTCTCGTTGTCGAGCTGAACAATGTACTCGCCCATGTCGGACTCAAGGCATTCGATGCCTTGTGCGCCGAGCACGTGGTTCATTTCCATCTCTTCGCTGACCATCGACTTGCCTTTGATCACTTGCTTGGCGGCACGGCGGCGGGCAATTGAGAGCACGATGTCATTGGCCTGCTCGACGGTTTCGGCCCAGTGCACCTGCACACCGTTGCGGGTCAGGTTGGCTTCGAGGCGTTCCAGCAGGTCAGGCAGTTTGGACAGGGCGCGGGCCCGTACGGCATTGCCCAGCGCACGCAAATGCTCGCGTTCGTGGGCATCGCTGAAGGACACCGCGCGTTTGGTCATCAGCGAGTCCATGGCGTTGCGAAAGTTATTTCGCAATTGTTTGTCGGCCAATGCCTCGTGGGCGCGCTCGCGGAAGTCTTCTATGACGACAGCAGGGATCAACGCACTCATTGTGCACCTCCGGTGCGTTGCCACAGGAAGCTGGCCAGATGCTGACCGCGCAGGGCTTTTTGCTGTTTTTCGAGGGAACCGTTGATGTTCATCAGGCAGCCGCAGTCGGCGGTCAACACTTGATGTGCACCGGTTTCAATCAGGGCGCGGGTCTTGTCGGCGACCATGGCCCCGGAAATATCAGGCAGGCGTACGCTGAATGTCCCACCAAAGCCGCAGCATTCGCTTTCATGGCTGTGGTCGATGCGCTCAACGTTGCCCAGTTGCGCGAGCATTTCGCGGCCGTGCAGGTGGGTGTTCATTTCGCGCTGGGCAGAGCAGGAGGTGTGCAGCGCGACTTTGATCGGGGCGCCGCTGTCCTTGAACTGCACTTTGCACACAAACAGCAAGAACTCGGTGAGTTCAAAGGTGCGTTCGGCCAGGGCGTGGACCTTTTTCAAGGTGTCTGGCTCGTCTTTGAACAGGTCTTCGTAGTGTTCGCGCAGCATGCCGGCGCAGGAGCCGGAGGGCACGACCACGGGGTAATCTTCGGCAAACAGCGCCAATTGTGCACGGGCCACTTCGCGGGCCTGGTCGGTGTAACCCGAGGTGTAGGCCGGTTGCCCGCAGCAGCTTTGGCCTTGCGGGTAGTCCACTTCGATGCCTTCGCGTTCGATCAGGTGGATCGCGTCCATCCCGGCTTCGGGGAAGAACAGGTCGACGACGCAGGTGCCGAACAGGTAGACCTTGCGGGGTTTGTGCGCAGGGTAATGGCGCGGGGTCGGAAGGGGTGGGGCGACACGGGTCGCGTTGGGCACGGCGTTGTAAAAAAGCTCGCTCATCAGGCGTCTCCGGGTGGTCCCGGTTATAGATCCACAGTAGCGGCTGAAAACCCTCTTCAGCCGCGAGGCAGACCGGGTAATAAAGTGTGAGCGCCGGGGACGTGCCCCGGCGCTTTTAACGTGGTGTAACCATAGCCCTGTTGCTTAATGCACCAGCATGCCGGTGAACCAATACGCCTGGGCGAGCGTGATCAGGCCAACGATGGTGGCGAAGAACAGGCTGTGCTTGAGGGTGAAGCGGAACAGGTCGGACTCTTTGCCCACCAGGCCGGTTGCCGCACAGGCGACGGCGATGGATTGTGGTGAGATCATTTTGCCGGTCACGCCACCGCTGGTGTTGGCGGCCACCATGAGGGTGTCGCTGACGCCGATCTGGTGCGCGGTGGTGGCTTGCAACGAGCTGAACAGGGCGTTCGACGAGGTGTCGGAGCCGGTCAGGAACACGCCCAGCCAGCCGAGGAACGGCGAGAAGAACGGGAACGCGGCGCCCGTACCGGCCAATACCAGGGCCATGGTGGAGGACATGCCCGAGTAGTTGGTCACGAAGGCAAAGGCCAGCACCATGCCGATGGACAGGATCGGCCAGCGCAGCTCGTAGAGGGTCTCTTTGAAAGTGGTCAGACCGGTTTTGATGTCGATTTTCAGGATCAGCATCGAGATCAGCGCCGAGAAGAAAATCGCGGTGCCGGTGGCTGAAATCGGGTCCAGTTTGAACACGGCGGCAATGGCGGTTGGCGCGTTGACGATCGGCGCGGTTTTGATCACCAGTTGATCAAGGTGCGGGATCGCAAAGTTGAACACCCAGCCGTACATCGAACCGCCCGGCGAGAACAGGGCCTTGAAGGGTTTTAGGGTCCAGATGGTGACCAGCACAGTCAGGATCAGGAACGGCGACCAGGCCTTGAGAATTTGCATCAGGCTGTAAGGCGAAACCATCAGGTTGTTTGGTTTGCCGAAGCCGCCTGCGCTGGCGGTAACAACAACGTCAGAGCTCACGCCCGGAATCTGCGCGCCGGCGGTGCGTTTTGGCTGCCAGATTTTCAGGAACAGGGTAAGGCTGATCAGGCTGGCCAGTGCCGAGGTGATGTCCGGCAGTTCTGGGCCAATGTAGTTGGAGGTGAAGTACTGGGTGACGGCGAAGCTCAAGCCGGCCACCAGTGCTGCCGGCCAGGTTTCACGCACGCCGCGCAGGCCGTCCATCATGAAGACCAGCCAGAACGGTACGAACAGCGACAGCAGCGGCAGTTGGCGACCGGCCATGGCGCCGATCTTGAACGCGTCGATGCCCGTTACCTGGCCTGCCACGATAATCGGAATGCCGAGGGCGCCGAAGGCCACCGGGGCGGTGTTGGCGATCAGGCACAGGCCAGCGGCGTACAGTGGGTTGAAGCCCAGGCCTACGAGCAGGGCGGCGGTAATCGCTACCGGAGCACCGAAACCGGCTGCGCCTTCCAGGAACGCACCGAAGCAGAAGCCGATCAGCAGCACTTGCAGACGCTGGTCATCGGTAATCGACAGGACGGAGCTGCGGATGATTTCGAACTGGCCGCTTTTAACGGTCAGTTTGTAGAGGAACACCGCGGCAACGATGATCCAGGCAATCGGCCAGAGGCCATAAGCAAATCCATAACCTGCGGCGGCAATCGCCATGTCGACCGGCATCTGGAAGGCGAAGATCGCCACCAGAATCGACAAGGCAAGAGTAATGCTGCCAGCCACGTGCCCTTTGAGACGGAACACAGCCAAGGCCAGGAAGAAAAACACAATCGGGATAACGGCCGCGAGTGCGGACAAGCCGAGGCTGCCGAGCGGGCTGTAAAGCTGTTGCCAGGTTTGCATATGGGGTGGCCCCTAATTGTTATTGGTCGATGCTGCTGACTGCATTTGGGTAATTGGTAATACCAATTTACAATCGCTGTGGGCTAGGTTAAAAGCCTTGTATGGCGTGTGTCAATTTGCCGCTACTTAATCTTTAGTCGCGCTGTTCGTAGTCAGGGCAACTGATGGGGTAAAAGGCGGTTTTTCTGATAGGTGTTTGGCGAGCGCCAATCGGCGAGAATAGAGGGCCCGGCGCGTGGTCGGGTGCGTGGAGAGCAGTTATGGGGTTTGGTCAAATCCGTCAGCGCCGTTTGTCGGACGATATTGTCGAGCAGCTTGAGGGCATGATCCTTGAGGGCACGTTGAAGGCCGGTGAGCGCTTACCGGCCGAGCGTGCGCTGGCGGAGCAGTTTGGGGTGTCGCGCCCGTCGTTGCGTGAAGCGATTCAAAAGTTGGTGGCCAAAGGCTTGCTGATCAGCCGCCAGGGCGGTGGCAACTATGTGGCGACGTCGCTGGGCTCGACCTTCAGTGACCCGTTGCTGCAATTGCTCGAAAGCAACCCGGAGGCGCAGCGCGATTTGCTGGAGTTTCGCCATACCCTGGAGGCGTCTTGCGCGTATTACGCGGCATTGCGTGCGACCGAGATGGACCGTGAGCGACTGCGGTTTGCTTTTGAGCGGTTGCAAGATTGCTATACGCGGGTGGATGAGGTGAGCCGGGCCGAGGAAGGGGAGGCCGATGCCAACTTCCACCTGGCGATTGCCGAGGCGAGCCACAACGCGGTGTTGTTGCACACGATTCGCGGGTTATTCGATTTGCTCAAACGCAATGTGGTGACCAACATTGGCGGCATGTACAAGCAGCGCAGCGAAACGCGCGACATGCTGATTGATCAGCACCGCGAGTTGTATCTGGCGATTGTGGAGGGTCGGGCTGAGGATGCGCGGGGCGTTGCGAGCCGCCATCTCATGTACGTGCAGGAAGTGTTGGAGGAAGTACGTCAGGAAGTTCAGCGCGTGGCGCGGGCAGAGCGACGTAATGGGTTGTGAACTGCTCTGTGGGAGCGGGCTTGCTCGCGATAGGATCAATGCGGTGTGCTAGAGACACCGCGTTGTCTGAATCGCGAGCAAGCCCGCTCCCACAGAATGTACGCCAACAGCCAGCAACAGGACTTAGTCGTCCTTGCCCTTGTTGCGCACCGCGCGTTGCAGCTCGCGATCAGAGTCGCGCTCACGCTCGGTATGGCGCTTGTCGTATTCCTTCTTGCCTTTACCCAGGGCAATTTCGCACTTGATCAAGTGCTTGCTCCAGTAAAGCGAGAGGCAGACGCACGCGTAACCCTTTTGCTGCACAGCAGCGGCCAGCTTTTCAAGCTCGCGCTTGTTAAGCAGCAGTTTGCGGCTGCGCACCGGGTCGGCGATAACGTGCGTGCTGGCGGTCGTCAGCGGCGAGATGTGGCTGCCGAGCAACCAGGCTTCACCGTCTTTGAGGAGCACGTAGCTGTCGACCAGCTGTGCCTTGCCTGCACGCAGACTTTTTACTTCCCAGCCGGCCAGGACCAGACCAGCCTCGAACCGATGTTCGATGAAGTAATCGTGTCGCGCTTTTTTATTCTGCGCGATGGTCCCTGTGGGGTGCTTCTTCTGTTTAGCCATAGGGGCGGCATTATAGGCAGTTGCGAGCAAGTCGGCTACGGTCAACCTGTGTGCTTGAGCACGTAGTTTGATTCCCGGACAATACACGCTCATTTTTGAGTGCTTGGGCGTAATTTTCTTACCTCGCGTATCATGCTGCCCTTGTTCGTCCTGATTGTTTTCTTGATGCGCTTATGCGGCGCCACTTGGCACCCTGAGGGTGTTTGCCGCCCAGCTGTGGAATTAACGCTGACATGACTACCCATATCCAACGTTCCGCCTTGCTGCCGTATCCGGCGCAGGCTTTGTATGACCTGGTTAACGACGTGGCGCGTTATCCGGAGTTTTTGCCGTGGTGTTCATCGGCCGAGATTATCGAAAGCACCGAGTCGCTGATGCGCGCCAGTCTGGGCGTGGCCAAAGGCGGCTTGAGCCAGCACTTTGTAACGCGCAACACGTTGACGCCGGGGCAGTCGATTGAGATGAACCTGGAAGAAGGCCCGTTCACCAAGCTGCACGGTCTCTGGGTGTTCAAACCGTTGGGCGAGAAGGCCTGCAAAATCAGCCTGGACATGACCTTTGATTACGCCGGCGCAATCGTTAAGGCGACCTTGGGGCCCCTGTTTAATCAGGCGGCCAATACCTTGGTCGATGCGTTTTGCCAGCGCGCCAAGCAGTTGTATGGCTGAGTCTGTGATAGCGATTGAAGTGGTTTACGCGGCGGTAGAGCGTCAGCAATTGTTGGCGTTGACGGTGCCCGAGGGCACAACGTTGCGCGCGGCGGTGCTGGCGTCAGGGATTGGCCGGGCGTTTCCTGAGCTGGACCTGGAGCATTGCCCTGTGGGGATCTTTGGCAAGCAGGTCATGGACCCGAAGGTGCGCGTGGTGCAGGCCGGTGAGCGGATCGAGATTTACCGACCGCTGTTGGCTGACCCCAAAGAGATCCGCCGTCAGCGTGCTGCCAAAGCGGCCGAGGCCAAGCGATTGAGCGGGCTGTAAGTCGATTTTTTAGCAGGCAACAAAAAGCCCGGCATGCCGGGCTTTTTTGCAACGCGCGATTATTGGTCGCGGGTGTCCAGCGGTGTAGGCGTCGGGACGGGTACAGTTTTAACGCCGTCGACGTCTTTCTGGATTTGATCAAGCAACGAGCCCGGTTTGGCCGGCACTTCGCTCTTCTCGGCAGGTTCTGGTGCCGGATCCGTCGGTGAGATCACCTCGGTCGACCCTTCTTTGCCCAGAATCGCTTCGTCGCGGCTCACGCCCGGCTTGAAATCGCCTGACAGGCTGACGAGCTGATCGTTCTGGTTGAAGAACACACTGATGCGTTCTTGTTGGCGTTCACCGCCGCCGGGCTGCAGGCTATATAAATAATCCCAGCGATCAGGGTGGAATGTATCGGTCAGCAGGGCGTTACCCATAATAAACTTCACTTGCCGACGGGTCATTCCCGGGCGCAACTGGTTTATCATGTCCTGCGTGACGACATTGCCCTGTTGGATGTCGATTTTGTAAACCCCGGGGAATGAACAACCGGCGAGTGCGAGCAGTCCCACAAAGGTGAAACTGGTTAGCAAGAGCTTGGTGTTTTGCATCGGTGGGCGACTTCCACTATCTTGGCTGGGACAACGTAAACGCCGATCATACCCGTATTAAGAGAAGCTGCGAAGCCGCTTCCGCGAGAAAGCTAACCATGGTTGAAAATAGCGAACTACGTAAGGCCGGACTTAAGGTGACTCTGCCGCGAGTCAAAATTCTACAAATGCTGGACTCTGCTGATCAGCGTCACATGAGCGCCGAGGATGTTTACAAGGCACTGATGAACGCGGGCGAGGACGTCGGTCTGGCCACGGTTTACCGTGTGTTGACCCAGTTTGAGTCAGCAGGGCTGGTGATCCGCCACAATTTTGATGGTGGTCATGCGGTCTTTGAACTGGCTGATGCCGACGGTGGCCACCACGACCATATGGTCAACGTGGACACCAGTGAAGTGATTGAGTTTTTCGACGAAGAGATCGAAAAGCTGCAGCACGCCATTGCCACTAAACATGGCTTTGAGTTGGTGGATCACAACCTGGTGCTGTACGTACGCAAGTCAGGTAAATAAGCATGTCGCGCGAATTTCGGTTCGCGAAACGATCGAAGGCGACCTCTGAGTCGCCTTCGTGCTGTCTGAAATGTAATTTTTTGTGACCGTTCGTCGCTAAGCGGCCAAATTCTTCGCAGTGACGACCATTTTCTTGGCATGAGCCAACGATTCTTTGGTCAGGTCGATGCCGCCGAGCATGCGCGCCACTTCTTCTACGCGCTCTTTTTTGCTCAATTTGGAGACGGCGGTACGGGTTGTCTCGCATTCGCGCACTTTGTGCACAAATAGATGTTGATGGCACTGCGCTGCCACTTGCGGCAGGTGGGTGACTGTCAGCACTTGGCCGCGCTCGCCCAAGCGGCGCAATAGCTGGCCCACGATCTCGGCGGTCGGGCCGCCGATGCCCACGTCCACTTCGTCGAATACCAAGGTGGGGACGCGTGAGGTCTGTGCGGTGATGACCTGGATGGCCAGGCTGATACGCGACAGTTCGCCGCCCGACGCCACTTTGGCCAGCGCCTTGAGGGGTTGCCCCGGGTTGGCGCTGACCAGTAGCTCTACGTGTTCAAGGCCGTGAGGCATGGGGTCGCTGCTGCTCATTGGGCGCAGTTCGATCACAAAGCGCCCGCCCGGCATACCCAAGCGCTGGATTTCTTCTTCTACCGCGCTGCCCAAGCGGGTGGCGGCATGGCTTCGCAGGTCGCTCAGTTCACGTGCGCACTCTTGATAGTGGCGTGCGTAAGACGCTAGCTCATGGGTCAAGCGCTCGATGTTTTCATCGTTGGCGTTCAGGGTTTCGAGTTCATCGAGCAGGCGTTGCTGCAGAGCGGCGACCTCGGTTGGCTGCACGCGGTGTTTGCGCGCCAGCGTGTAAATGGTGTCGAGCCGTTCTTCGAGGTACTGCAGGCGACCGGGGTCGGCATCAAAGTGGTCGATGAAGCGGTTGAGTTCGCCTACGGCTTCTTCGACCTGGATTTGCGCGCTGGCCAGCAGGTCGGTGGCTTCGTTCAATGAGCCGGTATTGTTATGAATGCTCGCCAGACGGTTCAGGCTGACGGTCAGGGCGTTGAGCACGTTGCCGGAGTCGTTTTCGCTGCACTGCTCAACAACCTGCCGGCAAATGGTCAGCAAGGTTTCGGCGTTGGTCAGGTTTTTGTGTTCCTGCTCCAGTTCTTCCAGCTCGTGTTCACCGAGCGACAAGGTTTCGAGTTCCTCGATCTGGTAGCTCAGTAGTTGATGGCGTGCGCGCTGTTCATCACCCGAGTTGGACAGGTGTTCCAGCTCCTGGCGGGTCTGGCGCCAGCGTTGTGCGGCAAGTTGCACCTGACGGGCGAGGTCGGTGGCGCCTGCGTATTCGTCGAGCAGGCGGCGGTGGGTGTCGGGCTTGAGCAGCGACTGGTGTTCATGCTGGCTGTGGATGTCGATCAGCAGCTCGCCCAGAGCCTTGAGGTCGCCTTGGGGGCATGGCGTGCCATTGATGTAGCCGCGCGAGCGACCTTCGGCGGTGATGACGCGGCGCAAGATGCACGGGCCATCACACTCAAGGTCGCGCTCGGCCAGCCAGGCACGTGCTTCGGGAATGTCCTGCAGGTCGAAGGTGGCCAGAATGTCGGCTTTTTCAGCGCCGGGGCGAACCACCCCGTTGTCTGCGCGGTCACCTAATGTCAGGCCCAGTGCATCGAGCATGATCGATTTACCTGCGCCGGTCTCACCAGTGATTACACTCATACCGCGATCCAGCTCTAGATCGAGATGTTCAACGATGGCGTAGTTATGTACGGACAGGTGCACCAGCATGGGAGCGGCTCCAAAACGTAATGTCTGGTTATTTATACAGTGTTTTGTTTCGTGCTGACAATGGCTGTGCTTAGTTCTATTTGCTTGGCATTGAGGCTTTTTTAGGCTGTTTTGTATGGGCGGGTGGGGTGCGCCGAGGCGTTAAAAGGCAATTGTTAGTGCTTTTTGGCTCTTGAACCTGAAAATTGCGACCCCATATACCGAGGCAGAAGCGCGAGTCGAGCTCGCGGACGAAGTTTGAAAGGAGAAATCTATGGCAGACGAACAGACTATGGATACGCAGAACCAAGACGCTAATCAGGCTGCTGATGTTGCAGGCGTAGATCTGGTGGCACGTGTGCAGGAGCTCGAAGAGCAACTGGCGGCAGCTAACGATCAAGCTTTGCGAGTGGCTGCTGATGTGCAGAACGTTCGCCGTCGTGCCGAACAGGACGTTGAAAAAGCACACAAATTTGCATTGGAAAAGTTTGCTGGCGACCTGTTGCCGGTGATCGACAGTCTGGAACGCGGCCTTGAGCTGTCCAGTCCGGATGACGAAAGCATTCGCCCGATGCGTGAAGGGATCGAGCTGACGCTGAAAATGTTCCAGGACACCCTGAAGCGTTATCACCTGGAGGCGATCGATCCGCACGGCGAACCCTTCAATGCCGAGCACCATCAGGCAATGGCCATGCAGGAAAGCGCTGACCTGGAGCCAAACAGTGTGCTCAAGGTGTTTCAAAAAGGGTATCAGCTCAATGGTCGCTTACTGCGCCCGGCTATGGTCGTAGTCAGCAAGGCGCCAGCGCCGGTTTCGCCATCGATTGACGAGCAGGCTTGAAATCGGCCGCAAGGCCCCCATTTAGATGTCATGCGTTTAGAAATGCCGTAGTTGGTCATTACTGCTACGGCAAAAAAATTCAAATTTAGGGAGAGTGAAGATGGGCAAAATTATTGGTATCGACCTCGGGACCACCAACTCGTGCGTGTCGGTTCTGGAAAACGGTAAAGCAAAAGTTATCGAAAACGCTGAAGGCGCGCGTACTACGCCGTCGATCATTGCGTACGCCAACGATGGCGAAATTCTGGTTGGCCAGTCGGCAAAGCGTCAGGCAGTGACCAATCCGCATAACACCCTGTACGCGGTGAAGCGTCTGATCGGTCGTCGTTTTGACGAAGAAGTTGTACAGAAAGACATTCAGATGGTCCCTTACAAAATCGTCAAGGCTGACAATGGCGATGCGTGGGTTGAAGTGAACGGCCAGAAAATGGCTCCGCCACAAATCTCGGCTGAAATTCTGAAGAAAATGAAGAAAACCGCCGAAGACTACCTCGGCGAAGCAGTGACTGAAGCGGTTATTACCGTGCCTGCTTACTTCAACGACAGCCAGCGCCAGGCTACTAAAGACGCCGGCCGTATCGCGGGTCTGGACGTAAAACGTATCATCAACGAACCAACCGCAGCTGCTCTGGCTTACGGTATGGACAAAGCGAAAGGCGACCACACTGTCATCGTTTATGACTTGGGTGGCGGTACTTTTGACGTGTCGGTGATCGAAATTGCTGAAGTTGATGGCGAGCACCAGTTTGAAGTGTTGGCGACCAACGGTGACACGTTCCTGGGTGGTGAAGACTTTGACATTCGTCTGATCGACTACTTGGTTGACGAGTTCAAGAAAGAAACCGGCATGAACCTTAAAGGTGACCCGCTGGCGATGCAGCGTCTGAAAGAAGCTGCAGAAAAAGCAAAAATCGAGCTGTCTTCGAGCCAGTCGACTGACGTGAACCTGCCGTACATCACTGCAGACGCGACCGGTCCTAAGCACTTGAACGTGAAAATTTCGCGCGCCAAGCTGGAATCGCTGGTTGAAGACCTGGTTCAACGCACCATCGAACCTTGCCGCATTGCTCTGAAAGACGCTGGTATCGACGTTGGCGCGATCAACGACGTGATCCTGGTCGGTGGTCAGACCCGTATGCCACTGGTTCAGAAGCTGGTAACTGAGTTCTTCGGTAAAGAAGCACGTAAAGACGTGAACCCGGACGAAGCTGTTGCCATGGGTGCTGCTATCCAGGGTGCGGTATTGGCCGGTGACGTTAAAGACGTTCTGCTGCTGGACGTAAGCCCGCTGACGCTGGGTATCGAAACCATGGGTGGCGTGATGACTGCTCTGATCGAGAAAAACACCACGATTCCTACCAAGAAATCGCAAGTGTTCTCGACGGCTGACGACAACCAGGGCGCTGTGACCATTCACGTGCTGCAAGGTGAGCGTAAACAAGCGGCTCAGAACAAGTCGTTGGGCAAGTTCGACCTGGCTGACATTCCACCCGCTCCACGTGGCGTGCCTCAGATCGAAGTGACCTTCGACATCGACGCTAACGGTATCTTGAACGTGAGCGCGAAAGACAAGGCGACTGGCAAGTCCCAGTCCATCGTGATCAAGGCGAACTCGGGTCTGTCCGAGGACGAAATTGCTCAGATGGTCCGTGACGCTGAAGTCAACGCTGAAGAAGACCGTAAGTTCGAAGAGCTGGCAGCTGCACGTAACCAGGGCGACGCACTGGTTCACTCGACTCGTAAAATGATCGTCGATGCTGGCGATAAAGTGACCGAGGAAGAGAAAACTGCAATCGAAGCTGCAGTAGTCGCATTGGAAGCCGCTGTTAAAGGCGACGACAAAGCCGCTATCGAAGCCAAGGTTGAAGAGCTGTCCAAGGTGTCTGCTCCAGTCGCACAGAAAATGTACGCTGAGCAAGCGAACCCGGCAGACGCAGCGGCCAAGCCAGCTGATTCGGCTGAAAAAGCGGACGACGTTGTCGACGCTGAGTTCGAAGAAGTTAAAGACAACAAGTAATAAGCTTGTTGGTCGGCCGGTTAACCGTGCATAAGCGGTGACTGGTAGGATGTCGCCGCGCGGGAGCTTGCTCCCGCGTTGGCGTGTCTGGAGCAAGGGAATTTTTACAGCATGCGACAAGCTCGGATGCTGGCGGTTGAGGCAGGGACTTCTTTGTGTTTCTGCCCGAGGTAACCGCTCCTGTCGGCCAATGCATTGGCTGTTAATCAGAAACCAATATCGTTGAAAAGACGTGAGTTGAGCCTTGTACGTTCAGGCTCAGCGGGTTTGGTGAGGCTCGGGAGGGTTCTTCCAAACGTCCTTGAGAGTGCAAAGAATTATGGCAAAGCGCGACTATTACGAAGTATTGGGTGTCGAACGGACCACCACTGTGGTCGAGCTGAAAAAAGCTTATCGTCGTCTCGCAATGAAACACCACCCGGACCGTAACCCGGGTGACAAGGCCTCTGAAGAGCTGTTTAAAGAGGCTAACGAAGCGTATGAAGTGCTGTCCGATACCAGCAAGCGTGCTGCTTATGACCAATACGGTCATGCGGGTGTTGATCCGCAAATGGGTGGCGGCGGTGCAGGGTTTGGCGGTCAGAACTTCTCCGATATTTTCGGCGATGTGTTCAGTGATTTCTTTGGCGGTGGCCGTGGCGGCTCCCGGGGCGGCGCGCAGCGTGGTAGCGATTTGCGCTATACGCTGGAGCTGAACCTGGAAGAAGCGGTGCGCGGGACTACGGTCAATATTCGTGTGCCGACGCTGGTCAACTGCAAGCCATGTGACGGTTCGGGCGCGAAGAAGGGTTCATCGCCTGTGACCTGTACGACCTGTGGCGGTATTGGCCAGGTGCGCATGCAGCAGGGTTTCTTCTCTGTGCAGCAGACCTGCCCGCGTTGCCATGGTCAGGGCAAGATCATTTCCGACCCGTGCGAAAGCTGCAATGGCGACGGTCGCGTAGAGGAATACAAAACCCTGTCCGTGAAAGTGCCTGCGGGTGTTGATACGGGTGACCGTATCCGTCTGTCGGGTGAAGGCGAGGCGGGTGTGCAGGGTGGCCCGGCGGGTGACCTGTATGTGGTGATCGAGGTGCGTGAGCACGCGATTTTCCAGCGCGATGGTAAGCATCTGTTCTGCGAAGTGCCTATCAGCTTTGCTGATGCGGCGCTGGGTGCAGAGCTGGAAGTGCCGACGCTGGATGGTCGGGTCAAGCTCAAAGTGCCTGAAGGGACACAAACCGGTAAGCAATTCCGTCTACGCGGCAAGGGTGTATCCCCGGTGCGTGGTGGTGGCGTTGGCGACTTGATGTGCCGCGTCGTGGTCGAGACCCCGGTGAAGTTGAGCCGTCGTCAGCGCGAGCTGATGGAAGAGTTCCGCTCGACACTGGAAGGCGACAGCTGCCATTCGCCAAACGCGACCGGTTGGTTCGAAGGCGTGAAGCGCTTCTTCGGCGACTTATAAGGAGCGGGGCATGCGACGTATAGCTGTGATGGGCGCTGCCGGGCGCATGGGCAAAACCCTGATTGACGCGGTTCAACAGCGCTCGCCGGTGTGCGGGCTGACGGCGGCGGTTGTTCGTCCGGGCAGTTCGCTGGTGGGTGCTGATGCAGGTGAGTTGGTGTCGCTCGGGCGGATTGGCGTGCCGTTGTCTGCAAGCCTTGAAGACGTGGCAGATGAGTTCGATGTGTTGATCGATTTCACCCTGCCTGAGGTGATGCTCGGCAATCTGGCGTTCTGCCGTCAGGCGGGCAAGGCCATGGTCATTGGCACCACGGGCTTGAATGCTGCGCAAAAGCAGTTGCTGGTTGACGCTGCCAAAGACATCCCGGTGGTCTTTGCTTCGAATTTCAGTGTCGGCGTTAATTTGTCGTTCAAGCTGCTGGATATCGCAGCGCGGGTGATGGGGGATGATGCGGACATTGAGATCATCGAAGCGCACCACCGTCACAAAGTCGACGCGCCGTCGGGCACGGCCATGCGCATGGGTGAAGTGATTGCCGATGCGCTGGGGCGTGATCTGCAGAAGGTTGCTGTTTATGGTCGTGAGGGCCATACCGGTGCGCGTGAGCACGAGACGATCGGTTTTGCGACCGTTCGTGGCGGTGATGTGGTGGGTGACCATACGGTGCTGTTTGCGGCCGAGGGTGAGCGTTTGGAAATCACCCACAAGGCATCCAGCCGTATGACCTTCGCCAAGGGCGCCGTTCGCGCTGCTCAGTGGCTCGACGGGCGCGAGCCCGGCCTGTACGACATGCAGGATGTACTCGACCTGCGTTGAGTCATCTTTGTAAAATCGGGCTGTTGCAGCCGCAACAGCCCGATTTTTAACCGCTAAGCGATGATCTGTCGCATTCCTCTGCCTTTTGGGCTCTTTTAGCGGTAGACCAAAAAAGCCTTTTTCTGTAAGCTACAGCTTTAGTGTGTCCACTAAAAGCGCGCAGATAATTCGATGAAGAAGCGGGGTGACGTGTCCATACGTCACTCCGCTTTTTTACAACCTGCGATCGCCCTTTCAGGCTTTATTTACGGGAGGTCTTCTTGACTAAGCAAGCCATACTCGCCCTCGCTGATGGCAGCATTTTTCGCGGCGAAGCCATTGGGGCCGACGGTCAGACCGTTGGTGAGGTGGTGTTTAACACCGCAATGACTGGCTACCAGGAGATCCTGACGGATCCTTCCTACGCTCAGCAAATCGTGACCCTGACTTACCCGCATGTTGGCAATACCGGCACTACACCGGAAGATGCCGAGTCTGATCGTGTTTGGTCCGCAGGTTTGGTAATCCGTGATCTGCCGCTGGTTGCAAGCAACTGGCGTAACACAATGTCGCTGTCTGATTACCTGAAAGCCAACAATGTTGTGGCAATCGCCGGTATCGACACGCGCCGTCTGACCCGTATTTTGCGTGAGAAAGGCGCGCAAAACGGCTGCATCATGGCCGGTGACAACATTTCTGACGAAGCTGCGATTGCAGCGGCGCGCGGTTTCCCTGGCCTGAAAGGCATGGACCTGGCGAAAGTTGTCAGCACCGACAAAACCTACGAATGGCGTTCGAGCGTCTGGAACCTGGCAACTGACAGTCACCCGACTATCGAAGCCAGCGATCTGCCTTACCACGTAGTGGCTTATGACTACGGCGTAAAGTGGAACATCCTGCGCATGCTGGTTGAGCGTGGCTGCCGCGTCACTGTTGTACCGGCGCAAACGCCTGCCAGCGATGTGTTGGCGCTCAACCCGGATGGCGTGTTCCTGTCCAACGGCCCGGGTGACCCTGAGCCTTGCGACTACGCAATCACGGCTATTCAAGACGTGCTGAAGACAGAGATTCCAGTGTTCGGTATCTGCTTGGGCCACCAGCTGCTGGCACTGGCTTCCGGCGCCAAGACCGTGAAAATGGGCCATGGCCACCACGGCGCGAACCACCCGGTTCAAGACCTGGACACCGGTGTTGTAATGATCACCAGCCAAAACCACGGTTTTGCGGTTGATGAGGCGACCCTGCCTGCCAACGTGCGTGCCATCCACAAGTCGCTGTTCGACGGTACCCTGCAAGGTATCGAGCGTACCGACAAGAGCGCTTTCAGCTTCCAGGGTCACCCTGAAGCAAGCCCTGGCCCGAACGACGTTGCGCCGCTGTTCGATCGCTTCATCAATGAGATGGCCAAGCGCCGCTGATCAGTCCTTTGTAATGAGTAGCCCAAGGCGGCCCCGAAATCGGCGGCCCCTTGTGCGGCTCAGGAACCTGATTGACGGCTTGCCGACTGACCTGCGGATTTGAGTGACAAACCCATGCCAAAACGTACAGACATTAAAAGCATCCTGATTCTCGGCGCTGGCCCGATTGTTATCGGCCAGGCGTGCGAATTCGACTACTCCGGCGCCCAGGCCTGTAAGGCTCTACGTGAGGAGGGCTACCGCGTCATCCTGGTGAACTCTAACCCGGCCACCATCATGACCGACCCGGACATGGCCGATGCTACCTATATCGAGCCGATCAAGTGGCAAACGGTTGCCAAGATCATCGAAAAAGAGCGTCCAGACGCTCTGCTGCCCACCATGGGCGGCCAAACTGCTCTGAACTGCGCACTGGACCTGGAGCGCGAAGGCGTTCTGGAGAAGTTCGGCGTAGAAATGATCGGTGCCAACGCTGACACCATCGACAAGGCTGAAGACCGTTCGCGTTTCGACAAGGCCATGAAGTCCATCGGTCTGGATTGCCCGCGTTCCGGCATCGCTCACAGCATGGAAGAGGCCAACGCGGTTCTCGAAAAGCTGGGCTTCCCGTGCATTATTCGTCCGTCCTTCACCATGGGCGGCACCGGTGGCGGTATCGCTTACAACCGTGAAGAGTTCGAAGAGATCTGCTCTCGCGGTCTGGACCTGTCGCCAACCAAAGAGCTGCTGATCGACGAATCGCTGATCGGCTGGAAAGAGTACGAAATGGAGGTTGTCCGCGATAAGAAGGACAACTGCATCATCGTGTGCTCGATCGAAAACTTTGACCCGATGGGCGTGCACACCGGTGACTCGATCACCGTGGCTCCGGCACAAACCCTGACCGACAAAGAATACCAAATCATGCGTAACGCCTCGTTGGCGGTACTGCGTGAGATCGGCGTTGAAACCGGCGGTTCCAACGTTCAGTTCGGTATTTGCCCGAACACTGGCCGTATGGTCGTGATCGAGATGAACCCGCGTGTATCCCGCTCTTCGGCGCTGGCTTCCAAAGCCACTGGCTTCCCGATTGCGCGTATCGCCGCCAAGCTGGCGATCGGCTACACCCTGGACGAACTGCAAAACGAAATCACCGGCGGCGCAACCCCGGCGTCCTTCGAGCCGTCCATCGACTACGTTGTGACCAAGCTGCCACGCTTTGCTTTCGAGAAGTTCTCTAAAGCCGATGCGCGCCTGACCACGCAAATGAAGTCCGTGGGTGAAGTGATGGCCATCGGCCGTACTTTCCAGGAGTCGTTGCAAAAAGCCCTTCGCGGTCTGGAAGTGGGCGTTAGCGGTCTTGATCCAAAGCTGGACTTGAGCAACCCGGAAAGCATGGCTGTGCTCAAGCGCGAGCTGACGGTGCCGGGCGCCGAGCGTATCTGGTACGTTGCTGACGCGTTCCGTGCGGGCATGACGGTCGAAGACATTTTCGGCATGAACATGATCGACCCTTGGTTCCTGGTGCAGATCGAAGATCTGATCAAGGACGAAGAAAAGATCAAGACCATGGGTCTGTCTGCGATCGATCGCGACACCATGTACCGCCTCAAGCGCAAAGGCTTCTCCGATGCACGTCTGGCTGTATTGCTGGGTGTGACCGAGAAGAACCTGCGTCGTCACCGTCACAAGCTGGAAGTGTTCCCGGTTTACAAGCGTGTTGACACCTGCGCGGCCGAGTTCGCCACTGACACCGCTTACATGTATTCGACCTATGAGGAAGAGTGCGAAGCCAACCCGTCGGACCGTGACAAGATCATGATCCTGGGTGGCGGTCCTAACCGTATTGGTCAGGGTATCGAGTTCGACTACTGCTGCGTTCACGCGGCGCTGGCGTTGCGTGCCGATGGTTACGAAACCATCATGGTTAACTGCAACCCGGAAACAGTTTCGACCGACTACGACACCTCGGATCGTCTGTACTTCGAATCCGTGACCCTCGAAGACGTGCTGGAAATCGTGCGTGTCGAGAAGCCTAAGGGCGTGATCGTTCAGTACGGCGGCCAAACTCCGCTGAAACTGGCACGTGCGCTGGAAGAAGCCGGCGTGCCGATCATCGGTACCAGCCCTGACGCCATCGACCGTGCAGAAGACCGTGAGCGCTTCCAGCAAATGGTTGAGCGCCTGAACCTGCGTCAGCCGCCAAACGCCACTGTGCGCAGCGAAGACGAAGCGATTCGTGCTGCCGGCAAGATCGGTTACCCGCTGGTTGTTCGTCCGTCCTACGTGTTGGGCGGTCGTGCGATGGAAATCGTTTACGAAGAAGAAGAGCTCAAGCGTTACCTGCGCGATGCGGTGAAAGTGTCCAACGACAGCCCGGTGCTGCTGGACCACTTCCTCAACTGCGCAATCGAAATGGACGTTGATGCGGTCTGCGACGGCACTGACGTTGTGATCGGCGCGATCATGCAGCACATCGAACAGGCTGGCGTTCACTCCGGTGACTCTGCTTGCTCGCTGCCGCCGTACTCGCTGCCGCTGCACATCCAGGACGAGATGCGTGAGCAGGTCAAGAAAATGGCGCTGGAGCTGGGCGTAGTTGGCCTGATGAACGTGCAATTGGCCCTGCAAGGCGAAGACATCTACGTGATCGAAGTGAACCCGCGTGCATCGCGTACCGTTCCTTTCGTGTCCAAGTGCATCGGTGTCTCCCTGGCAATGATCGCTGCACGCGTGATGGCCGGTAAGACCCTGAAAGAAATCGGCTTCACTAAAGAAATCATTCCTGACTTCTACAGTGTGAAAGAGGCGGTCTTCCCGTTCGCCAAGTTCCCTGGGGTTGACCCGATCCTCGGCCCAGAGATGAAGTCCACCGGTGAAGTGATGGGCGTGGGCGACACCTTCGGTGAGGCCTTTGCCAAGGCGCAAATGGGCGCGAGCGAAGTGCTGCCGACTGGCGGTACTGCGTTTATCAGCGTGCGTGACGACGACAAGCCACTGGTGGCTGCTGTTGCACGTGATCTGATCGACCTCGGCTTTGAAATCGTGTCGACGGTGGGTACTGCCAAGTTCATCGAAGCCGCCGGCTTGAAAGTGCGTCGCGTGAACAAGGTGACTGAAGGCCGCCCTCACGTTGTCGACATGATCAAAAACGACGAAGTGACGTTGATCATCAACACCACTGAAGGTCGTCAGTCGATTGCTGACTCTTACTCCATCCGCCGCAACGCTCTGCAGCACAAGATTTACTGCACCACGACTATTGCTGCTGGCGCGGCGATCTGTGAAGCGCTTAAATTCGGTCCTGAAAAAACCGTACGTCGCTTGCAGGATCTACACGCAGGATTGAAGGCATGATCAAATACCCAATGACGGTCCAGGGCGCGAAAGCCCTGGAAGAAGAGCACACTCATCTGACCAAGGTTGTTCGGCCCAAGCTGAGCCAGGATATCGGCACGGCGCGTGAGCTGGGTGACCTCAAGGAAAACGCTGAATACCATGCTGCTCGTGAGCAGCAGGGTATGGTTGAGGCGCGTATTCGTGATATCGAAGGCCGCATGCAGAACGCGGTCATCATTGATGTCACGACTATTCCTCACACCGGCAAAGTGATTTTCGGCACCACGGTTGAGATCGCGAACGTTGAAACTGACGAATCCGTGACGTATCAGATCGTGGGCGAGGATGAGGCTGACATTAAGCTCGGAAAAATCTCTGTGGGTTCGCCCATTGCTCGCGCCTTGATTGCCAAGGAAGAGGGTGACGTAGTCGCGGTGAAAACACCGAGTGGCGTCATTGAGTACGAGATTGTCGAAGTGCGTCATATCTAAGTAACAGCGCCCGCTTCGTGCGGGCGTTCTGCTTTGGCCGTCAGCCCGGATGTTGCGGGTTGGCAGCTGGCAGGTGCAGTACAACGAATTTGTACGATGCTGGTCACAACCGATTGGCATCGCTGATGCACAAGGCGCTCGTCAGTACGCGTTATAGCGTTTTGAGGGTGGCTGTCGGCGGGAAATGTTGCGTTGGGCGGATCTGATTGCCTGATGCATTGCGCGGGCAGTTTTGCTATTGGCAAGCAAGAGTGTCAGGGCGCGCCAGGCGCACCCTTGACTCCTGTCGGCATCACTTGAAGCGATGGATGTTCGACAGGTTCTTGTTAACATTGACGTTCTTGCGGTACAGAAGCGCCATTTTGCCGATAATCTGTACCAGTTCCGCTTTGCCGGCCTTGCAGAGTTCTGCAATGGCTTCCAGGCGAGACTCGCGGTCCAGGATGTTGACTTTGATTTTAATCAACTCGTGATCGCCCAATGCGCGTTCGAGTTCGGCTAAAACACCTTCAGTCAAACCATTATCAGCCACAGTCAATACTGGTTTCAGATGGTGGCCAATGGATTTGTACTGTTTCTTCTGCTCTTGAGTGAGCGGCATAATCTGACCCCTGTGTCTGATCTTGTAAAAAGCGGCGGCCAGTTTACCCGAGCGAGTCCGGGACCGCCCAGTTAATCACGACCCGTTTATATTTTTGAGGTGCCCCGTGGCCCGTTCCAAGACTAGCCTTAACTGGCTGAAAGAGCATTTCAACGACCCATACGTCAAAATGGCGCAAAAGGATGGGTACCGCTCGCGTGCAAGTTACAAGCTGCTGGAGATCCAGGAGCGTGACCGTTTGATCCGTCCGGGCATGACCGTAATTGACCTGGGCGCGGCCCCGGGTGGCTGGTCGCAGGTGACCAGTCGTCTGATTGGTGGCCAAGGGCGTTTGATCGCTTCCGACATTCTGGACATGGACAGCATCCCGGACGTGACCTTCATTAAAGGTGACTTTACTGAGGACGCCGTCCTGGCCCAGATTCTCGAAGCCGTCGGAAATACACAGGTAGACCTTGTGATTTCAGATATGGCCCCCAATATGAGTGGATTGGCCGCCGTAGATATGCCGCGTGCAATGTTCCTTTGCGAATTGGCACTGGATCTTGCCGGGCGTGTACTGCGTCCAGGTGGTGATTTCTTGATCAAGGTCTTCCAGGGTGAGGGCTTCGACCAATACCACAAAGACATCCGCAAACTTTTTGATAAAGTGCAGATGCGCAAGCCGACGTCGTCACGAGACCGGTCTCGCGAGCAGTATTTATTGGGGCGCGGCTTCCGCGGCATCGAAGGTTCGGCCAGCGATGAGCGTCTCTAACTGAAGTGATAGCTTTTTTTGTATCGCTTTACAGAACTGACATAACGAATATTGTGTAGGCAAGTTTCACAAAGGGTTACAGACGGAGCCTGCAAGGGTTGTAGGCAATGTAGTAAGTTATGCCGGTGAATATCATGCGAAGCACGCTTCAATAGCGGGGCTTGCTTCAGAGGGTAGCTAATTGAACGATATGGCAAAGAATCTGATCCTGTGGTTGATCATCGCAGCTGTCCTGGTGACGGTGATGAACAACTTCTCCAGTCCAAACGAGCCACAAACCCTCAACTATTCCGACTTCATCCAGCAAGTTAAGGATGGCAAAGTCGAGCGCGTTGCCGTGGATGGCTACGTGATCACCGGCAAACGCAGTGATGGCGATACCTTCAAAACCATTCGTCCTGCCATTCAGGACAACGGTTTGATCGGTGATCTGGTTGATAACCATGTGACCGTAGAAGGCAAACTGCCTGAGCAGCAAAGCATCTGGACTCAATTGCTGGTAGCGAGCTTCCCGATTCTGGTGATCATCGCGGTCTTCATGTTCTTCATGCGTCAAATGCAGGGCGGTGCCGGCGGTAAAGGCGGCCCGATGAGCTTTGGCAAGAGTAAGGCGCGTCTGTTATCTGAAGACCAGGTCAAAACGACTCTGGCTGACGTAGCAGGTTGCGACGAAGCGAAAGAAGAAGTGGGCGAGCTGGTTGAGTTCCTCCGTGATCCGGGCAAGTTCCAGCGCCTGGGTGGCAAAATTCCTCGCGGCGTGCTGATGGTTGGCCCGCCAGGTACCGGTAAAACCTTGCTCGCCAAGGCGATTGCTGGCGAAGCCAAAGTACCGTTCTTCACGATTTCTGGTTCTGACTTCGTTGAAATGTTCGTGGGTGTCGGTGCAAGCCGCGTTCGCGACATGTTTGAACAAGCTAAAAAGCATGCACCTTGCATCATCTTCATCGACGAAATCGACGCTGTCGGTCGTCACCGTGGCGCCGGTATGGGCGGCGGTCATGATGAGCGTGAGCAGACCCTCAACCAGTTGCTGGTTGAGATGGACGGCTTTGAAATGAATGACGGCATCATTGTGATTGCTGCAACCAACCGCCCTGATGTACTCGACCCTGCGCTGCTGCGTCCAGGCCGTTTTGACCGTCAGGTGGTGGTGGGCTTGCCGGACATCCGTGGTCGTGAGCAGATCCTTAAAGTGCACATGCGTAAAGTGCCGGTGGGTGATGACGTTCAGCCGGGTGTGATTGCACGGGGTACGCCAGGGTTCTCGGGTGCAGACCTCGCGAACTTGGTGAACGAGGCTTCCTTGTTCGCTGCGCGTACCGGTAAACGCATTGTTGAAATGAAAGAGTTCGAGCTGGCCAAAGACAAAATCATGATGGGCGCCGAGCGCAAATCGATGGTGATGTCGGATAAAGAGAAGCGCAACACGGCGTATCACGAAGCGGGCCACGCTATCGTCGGTCGTGTGGTGCCAGAGCATGACCCGGTTTACAAAGTGTCGATCATTCCGCGTGGTCGTGCGTTGGGCGTGACAATGTTCTTGCCGGAAGAGGATCGTTACAGCCTCTCCAAGCGTGCTTTGATCAGCCAGATCTGCTCGCTCTACGGCGGTCGTATTGCTGAAGAAATGACCTTGGGCTTTGACGGTGTTACCACCGGCGCCTCCAACGACATCATGCGTGCGAGCCAGATTGCGCGGAACATGGTGACCAAGTGGGGCTTGTCCGAGAAGCTGGGTCCGTTGATGTACGCCGAGGATGACGAGTCATACCTGGGGCGTGGCGGTGGTGGTCAGGGTGCGAGCGTTTCGGGCGAGACCGCCAAGCTGATTGACTCTGAAGTGCGCAGCATCATTGATGAGTGCTATGGCACGGCCAAGCAGATCCTCACGGACAACCGTGACAAGCTTGAAGCCATGGCTGATGCACTGATGAAGTACGAGACGATTGATGCTGATCAGATCGACGACATCATGGCGGGACGTACTCCGCGCGAGCCGCGTGATTGGGATGACAGCGGTAAGGGCACTCCGACTCCGCCGCCGACGCTGGACAAGACCGATCGTCCAGAAGCGCCTATCGGCGGTCCTGCAGCTGATCACTAAGGCTTGAAATGACTTCTGTTCAGTCCCTGACCCGGTTGCCTTGCGGCAACCGGGTTCTTGATTTAGCCCGTACGCATGTTATGGGTATTCTCAACGTTACCCCTGATTCCTTTTCTGACGGTGGTCGCTTTGCGCCGGCGGATTCGGCTGTGCGCCATGCAGAGTCGATGGTGCTGGCGGGCGCAACCCTGATTGATGTAGGAGGGGAGTCGACGCGTCCGGGTGCCCGTGTAGTCCTGGCACAGGAAGAGCTTGATCGGGTAGCCCCTGTGGTTGAGCGCATCAGTCGTGAACTGGATGTGATTATCTCGGTCGATACCTCCACGCCAATCGTCATGACGGAAGTTGCGCGCCTCGGTGCGGGGCTTATCAATGATGTTCGCTCGTTACGTCGTGAAGGTGCCTTGCAGGCTGCTGCAGCTACAGGTTTGCCGGTGTGCTTGATGCACATGTTGGGCGAGCCGGGCGATATGCAGGATAATCCGCATTACACGGATCTGGTGGGTGAGGTCTCGGCGTTTCTGCTGGAGCGTACCCGGCAATGCGTTGCGGCCGGTATTGCGCCAGAGCGTATTGTGCTGGACCCAGGGTTTGGCTTTGCAAAAACACTGCAACATAACCTCAGCTTGTTCAAGCATATGGAGGCCCTGCATGCGTTGGGGCGGCCTTTGCTGGTGGGTGTGTCGCGTAAAAGTATGATTGGTCAGGCGTTGAATCGGCCTGTCACTGAGCGCTTGTCCGGCAGCCTTGCGCTGGCGGCACTTGCCGTGACCAAGGGCGCGCGTATTTTGCGTGTCCATGATGTGGCCGAAACGGTTGATGTGGTACGGATGATCGCAGCGGTAGAGTCCGCCGACTAAGAATGATGGAGCACTTATGACGAAGAAGTATTTTGGCACCGACGGTATTCGCGGTCGCGTCGGCGTTTATCCGATTACCCCGGACTTCATGCTCAAGTTGGGTTGGGCAGCGGGTATGGCGTTTCGTAGCATGGGTGCTTGCCGGATTCTGGTGGGCAAGGACACGCGTATTTCTGGTTACATGTTTGAATCGGCGCTGGAAGCGGGCCTGTCGGCTGCGGGGGCAGATGTCATGCTTCTGGGGCCAATGCCTACACCGGCCATTGCTTACCTCACGCGAACTTTTCATGCAGAAGCTGGCATCGTGATCAGTGCGTCGCACAACCCTCATGATGACAACGGCATCAAGTTCTTCTCGGGTGAGGGTACCAAGCTCCCCGATGAAGTTGAGCTGATGATCGAAGAGTTGCTCGACGCGCAGATGACGGTTGTGGATTCGGACAAGCTTGGCAAAGTGTCGCGTATCAATGATGCGTCCGGTCGTTATATCGAATTCTGCAAAAGCAGCGTGCCGACCAGTACCAACTTCAGCGGCCTGAAAGTGGTTCTCGACTGCGCGCACGGCGCGACCTATAAGGTTGCCCCTAGCGTGTTCAAAGAGCTGGGCGCCAACGTTACGGTGTTGTCGGCCCAGCCCAATGGTTTGAACATCAATGACAACTGCGGCTCGACGCATATGGAGTCGTTGCAGGCGGCTGTGCTGGCTGAAAAAGCAGACCTGGGTATCGCCTTCGACGGCGACGGTGACCGCGTGCTGATGGTGGATCACACGGGCGCCATTGTTGATGGTGACGAGTTGCTGTTCATCATTGCGCGAGACCTGCATGAGCGCGGCAAACTGCAGGGTGGTGTGGTTGGCACGCTGATGAGCAACCTGGGGCTTGAGCTGGCCTTGGCTGACCTGGGTATTCCATTTGTGCGTGCCGGTGTCGGTGACCGTTATGTGATTGCTGCACTGCAAGAGCGTGACTGGCAGATCGGCGGTGAAAACTCCGGGCATATCGTTTGCTTCCAGCACACCACAACCGGCGATGCGATTATTGCTGCGCTGCAAGTGTTGTTGGCGCTGCGTCGTCGTGGTGAAAGCCTCGCTCAAGCGCGTCAAGCGCTGCGCAAGTGTCCGCAAGTGCTGTTGAACGTACGTTTTAGCGGGGGCGTGAATCCTGTTGAGCACCCGGCTGTAAAAGAAGCGTGTGCACGTGTTACCAATGAAATGAAAGGCCGTGGCCGCGTGTTGCTGCGCAAGTCCGGCACTGAGCCTTTGGTGCGTGTGATGGTCGAAGGTGACGACGAAAACATGGTTCGCGGCTACGCAGAAGAGCTGACAAAGCTAGTAAGTGAAGTTTGTGCCTGATTTCGGCTTGCAAGCGTTGATTTGGTTGGGTAACATCTGCGCCCACTTTGACCGACGAGGTAAAGCATGCGTCGCACTATGGTAGCTGGTAACTGGAAGATGCACGGTACCCGCGCCAGCGTCGCTGAGCTGATCGATGGTCTGCGTAATCTGGACTTGCCGAGTGATGTTGAAATCGCGGTATTCCCGTCTGACTTGTTTATTGATCGTGTAATCAATGGCTTGGAAGACACGCCAATCTCGGTTGGTGCTCAGGATGCTGCGATAGACTCCAAGCAAGGTGCGCTGACTGGGGAGATATCTCCAAGCCAGTTGGTGGATGCGGGTTGTGAGCTGGTGTTGATAGGGCACTCTGAGCGACGCCTGATTTTAGGTGAGTCGGACGAGACGCTGAATCGCAAGTTTGCAGCTGCTCAAGCTTCTGGCTTAACGCCGGTGTTGTGCATAGGGGAAACCCTGGAGCAACGAGAAGCGGGGCAAACGCTTGATGTTGTAGAGCGTCAACTGAACGCTGTCATTGATGAGTTCGGTATTGATGTCTTTGCAAGCGCAGTGATTGCATACGAGCCGGTCTGGGCTATTGGTACCGGGCTGACTGCAACACCGCAGCAAGCGCAAGATGTGCATGCGGCCATTCGCGCACAGCTGGCGCAGAAGAATCCTGAGGTGGCACAAAGTGTGCGGCTTCTATACGGCGGCAGCGTGAAGGCGGCCAATGCGGTCGAACTGTTCAGCATGCCGGATATCGATGGGGGGCTCATTGGTGGGGCTTCCCTGAATGCAGATGAGTTCGGTGCGATTTGTCGCGCCGCGGGAAACTGAGAAAATGCTGGAAACAGTCGTAGTGGTTTTTCATCTGTTGGCTGCATTGGGTGTAATTACCCTGGTATTGCTGCAACAGGGTAAAGGTGCGGATGCTGGAGCATCTTTCGGAGCAGGTGCATCAAATACTGTGTTCGGAAGCCAAGGTTCCTCTACCTTTCTTAGTAAGTTTACTGCTATACTTGCCGCAGGTTTTTTCATAACCAGCTTGGGGTTAGGTTACTTTGCTAAAGAGAAAGCTCATGAGCTGACTCAAGTAGGTTTGCCAGACCCAGCAGTGTTGGAAGCACCAAAGCAAAAACCGGCTTCAGATGATGTGCCGGTGCTTAATGAGCAAAAGTCGGCTACTCCAGCGACTGACGTACCTCCAGCTCAAGAGCAAAAGTAAAACGGGTTTCATGATGTAACTGTAGTATTGCCGAGGTGGTGGAATTGGTAGACACGCAACCTTGAGGTGGTTGTGCCCATAGGGTGTAGGGGTTCGAGTCCCCTTCTCGGTACCAATTATCAAGAATGCCCGCAGTTGCGGGCTTTCTTGTATGTGGAAGGCTGGAATTGACCCTGCAAAGGATCAGCCGTATACTTCCGCTCCAGCTTTGTCGCGGGATGGAGCAGTCTGGTAGCTCGTCGGGCTCATAACCCGAAGGTCGTCGGTTCAAATCCGGCTCCCGCAACCAGTTTTAGCGGAGCCCCTTTTTCAGGGGCTTTTTGTTAACTGGACACTTTATAGCGTCGATATTCAGCGACGTTTCAGAGATGGGCGATTCGCCCATTTTTTTATTTTGCACAGCATGCACAAACATGCACTAGGGGGTTCAGGTGTCGAGCAAGCTAGAAGAGTTGCAGGCCTTGTTGGCCCCGGTGGTCGTGGCCCTTGGCTATGAATGCTGGGGTATTGAATTTTCGGCTCAGGGCCGCCATTCAATGTTGCGTGTGTATATCGACAAAGAAGGCGGCGTATTGGTGGATGACTGCGCAATTGTCAGTCGTCAAATCAGTGGCGTTCTGGATGTCGAAGATCCTATCGCTGTTGAATACACCCTTGAAGTTTCCTCTCCTGGCATGGAACGCCCTCTGTTCACACTTGAACAGTTTGCCCAGTTTGTCGGTGAGCAAGTAAAGATCAAGCTGCGCTCACCCTTTGAAGGGCGACGCAACTTTCAGGGCCTTCTACGCGGCGTAGAGGAACAGGACGTTGTGGTGCAAGTGGATGACCACGAGTTCTTGTTGCCGATCGATATGATCGACAAGGCCAACATTATTCCCAGTTTTGACTGAGACGCGGATCCCGCGGATCCAATGGCTTGCGAAAGGCGAGGCGTACGATGAGCAAAGAAGTACTGCTGGTTGTTGAGTCGGTGTCCAATGAAAAGGGCGTACCGGCAAACGTAATTTTTGAAGCGCTGGAGCTGGCTCTGGCCACCGCTACCAAAAAGCGTTTTGAGGACGAAGTCGATCTGCGTGTGGAAATCAACCGCCACACCGGTAACTATGAGACTTTCCGTCGCTGGACTGTGGTCGAAGACGAAGATCTGGATGATCCAGCAATCGAGTTGGCGGTAGACCAGGCCCAGGCAAAACGGCCAGGCGCTGTAGCCGGCGATGTTATCGAAGAGAAAATCGATTCCATCGAATTCGGTCGGATTGCTGCACAAACGGCCAAACAGGTCATTGTGCAGAAGGTCCGCGAAGCTGAGCGTGCTCAAGTAGTCGATGCTTATCGCGAGCGTTTGGGCGAGATCATTTCTGGCACCGTTAAAAAAGTGACACGTGACAACGTGATCGTCGATCTGGGTAACAACGCTGAAGCGTTGCTGGCCCGTGAAGACATCATCTCGCGTGAAACTTTCCGTGTTGGCGTACGCCTTCGCGCATTGCTGAAAGAAATTCGCACCGAGAACCGCGGTCCTCAACTGATTCTGTCGCGTACTGCGCCAGAGATGTTGATCGAGCTGTTCCGTATCGAAGTTCCAGAGATCTCCGAGGGCCTGATCGAAGTGATGGCGGCCTCCCGCGATCCTGGATCACGCGCTAAAATTGCGGTTCGCTCCAAAGACAAACGCATCGATCCGCAAGGTGCCTGCATTGGCATGCGTGGTTCACGTGTTCAGGCAGTGTCCGGCGAGTTGGGCGGAGAGCGAGTGGATATCGTCCTGTGGGATGACAACCCGGCGCAGTTCGTGATCAACGCAATGTCGCCAGCAGAAGTAGCGGCAATTATTGTCGACGAAGATGCCCATGCAATGGACATCGCCGTTGGCGCAGACAATCTGGCCCAGGCGATTGGTCGCGGCGGTCAGAACGTACGTTTGGCTAGCCAGTTGACTGGCTGGACCTTGAACGTGATGACCGAATCGGACATCCAGGCTAAGCAGCAAGCAGAAACCGGCGACATCCTGCGCAACTTCATCGAAGAGTTGGAAGTTGATGAAGAGTTGGCGCAGGTGCTGGTTGATGAAGGCTTTACCAGCCTGGAAGAGATTGCCTACGTACCGGTGGAAGAAATGCTCAACATCGACGGCTTTGACGAAGATATCGTCAACGAGCTTCGCGCTCGGGCCAAGGATCGTTTGTTGACTAAAGCCATCGCTACTGAGGAAAAGCTGGCAGACGCCCATCCGGCCGAAGACCTGCTCTCGCTTGAGGGTATGGACAAGGATTTGGCGATGGAACTGGCGGTGCGCGGCGTAATTACCCGCGAAGACCTGGCCGAGCAGTCTATTGACGACCTGCTCGACATCGACGGCATTGACGATGATCGTGCCGGCAAGTTGATCATGGCCGCCCGAGCCCATTGGTTCGAGTAATTAGGCGCGGCCTGAGGAGAGAAATGCATGACGCAAGTCACGGTGAAACAACTGGCCGATGAGGTCAAAACACCGGTTGAGCGCCTGTTGCAGCAGATGCGTGAGGCAGGTCTGCCGCACACCGCCGCCGAGCAGAATGTGACCGACAGTGAGAAGCAAGCTCTGCTGACTCACCTGAAAAGCAGCCACAAGGCGAAAGTGGAAGAACCGCGCAAAATCACTTTGCAGCGTAAAACCACCAGTACCCTGCGTGTTGCTGGAAGCAAAAGCATCAGCGTTGAAGTACGTAAGAAGAAAGTCTTCGTACAGCAAAGCCCGGAAGAAATCGAAGCCGAGCGCAAGCGCGAGCTGGATGAACGCCGCGCAGTAGAAAATGCTGCACGTCAAAAGGCTGAAGAAGAGTCCAAGCGTCGCGCCGAAGAAGAAGCGCGTCGTCAGCCTGCGGCTGTTTCGGCTCCTGCACCTGCTCCTGCTGCCGCCCCTGCACCTGTGCAAGCTGCACCGGCAGCAGCGCCTGCGCCAGCTCCTGCAGCCGATGCACGCAAGCGTGATGAACAGCGCCGTCCGGATAAACCACGTGCTGACGATAACAATCGTCGCGGTGGCGGCGGTGATGGCGAGCGCAAAAACGCTCCGCATCGTGCTTCTGTTAAAGAAAAAGCGCCTACTCCACGCGTTGCTCCTCGCACTTCCGAAGAAGAAAGCGATGGCTTCCGTCGCGGTGGTCGTGGCAAGAGCAAGCTGAAGAAACGCAACGCTCACGGTTTCCAGAGCCCAACCGGCCCTGTGGTTCGTGACGTACAGATTGGCGAAACCATCACTGTCGGCGATTTGGCTGCACAGATGTCGGTCAAAGCTGCCGAAGTGATCAAGTTCATGTTCAAGCTGGGTACTCCAGCCACCATCAACCAGGTACTGGATCAGGAAACTGCCCAACTGGTTGCTGAAGAACTGGGCCACAAAGTCACGCTGGTCAGCGACAACGCTCTGGAAGACTCCCTGGCCGAGTCCCTGAAGTTTGAAGGTGAGTCGTTCTCCCGTGCACCGGTTGTGACCGTAATGGGTCACGTTGACCACGGTAAAACGTCCCTGCTCGACTACATCCGTCGTGCCAAGGTTGCTGCTGGCGAAGCCGGTGGTATTACTCAGCACATCGGTGCATACCACGTTGAAACCGAACGCGGCATGGTCACGTTCCTCGACACCCCGGGTCACGCCGCGTTTACCGCAATGCGTGCACGTGGTGCCAAGGCCACTGACATCGTGATTCTGGTTGTGGCTGCAGACGACGGCGTGATGCCGCAAACCATCGAAGCTGTTCAGCACGCGAAAGCGGCTGGCGTGCCGCTGGTGGTTGCAGTGAACAAAATCGACAAGCCAGGTTCTGACCTCGATCGCATCCGTAGCGAACTGTCCGTTCATGGCGTGACCTCGGAAGAGTGGGGTGGTGACACTCCGTTTGTTCCGGTCTCGGCGAAAATGGGTACCGGCGTTGACGAGTTGCTCGAAGCTGTCTTGCTGCAAGCTGAAGTTCTGGAACTCAAGGCCACTCCATCGGCTCCTGGCCGTGGCGTAGTGGTTGAGTCCCGTCTGGACAAAGGCCGTGGTCCTGTTGCGACTGTTCTGGTTCAAGACGGTACCCTGCGCCAAGGCGACATGGTACTGGTCGGTTCCAACTACGGCCGCATCCGCGCCATGCTCGATGAGAACGGCAAGGCCATCAAGGAAGCCGGTCCATCCATCCCTGTCGAGATCCTCGGCCTGGACGGTACGCCAGACGCTGGCGACGAGATGAGCGTAATGACTGACGAGAAGAAGGCACGTGAAGTTGCCCTGTTCCGTCAAGGCAAGTTCCGCGAAGTGAAACTGGCGCGTGCTCACGCAGGCAAGCTGGAAAACATCTTCGAGAACATGGGCCAGGAAGAGAAGAAGACGCTTAACATCGTCCTCAAATCTGACGTCCGTGGTTCGTTGGAAGCTCTGCAGGGCGCTCTGAGCGGTCTGGGTAACGATGAAGTGCAAGTGCGCGTAGTGGGCGGCGGTGTCGGTGGTATCACCGAGAGCGACGCTAACCTGGCACTGGCCTCCAATGCTGTATTGTTCGGCTTCAACGTGCGTGCCGATGCCGGCGCTCGCAAGATCGTCGAGCAAGAAGGCCTGGACATGCGTTACTACAACGTCATCTACGACATCATCGAAGACGTCAAGAAAGCCCTTACCGGCATGCTTGGCAGCGACGTTCGGGAGAACATCCTGGGTATTGCTGAAGTCCGCGACGTGTTCCGCTCGCCTAAGTTCGGTGCAATCGCCGGTTGTATGGTTGTGGAAGGTGTTGTTCACCGTAACCGTCCAATCCGTGTACTGCGCGACGACATCGTTATCTTCGAAGGCGAGCTGGAATCCCTGCGCCGCTTCAAGGATGACGCGTCTGAAGTACGTGCCGGCATGGAATGCGGTATCGGCGTCAAGAGCTACAATGACGTCAAAGTCGGTGACAAGATCGAAGTGTTCGAGAAGGTCCAGGTTGCTCGCAGCCTCTAAATCGCGAGCTTCAAGAGCAAGGACGAGCCATCGCATGCCCATGCGCTGTGCTCGGTCCGGACTCTAAACGCAACGCCCGGTCCGGCTTCTGTCTGGCCGGGCGTTTGCCGCTTTCAGAACGCATGGGTTTCCCATGGGTGAGTAACAGGTAACAAGACATGGCAAAAGAATACAGCCGTACCCAACGTATCGGCGATCAGATGCAGCGCGAGCTGGCCCAGCTGATCCGTCGCGAAGTCAAAGACCCGCGCGTAGGTCTGGTCACCATTACGGCGGTGGAAGTGAGCCGTGACGTCGGTCACGCCAAAATCTTCATCACCGTGATGGGCCAGGACAACTCGCAAGACATCGCTCAGACCATCAAGGTGCTGAACGCTGCTGCGGGCTTCCTGCGTATGCAACTGGCACGTGAAATGAAGCTGCGCAGCGTTCCTCAATTGCACTTCCACTACGACGAAAGCGTTGCACGTGGTGCTCACCTGTCCGCTTTGATCGAGCGCGCAGTGGCTGAGGACAACCAGCACGACGCCTCTGCTCCTGAAGACACCAAGGAGTAAGCAGTGGCTCAGGTCAAGCGTATCCGTCGTAACGTCAGCGGCATCATCCTGCTCGACAAGCCGCTTGGATTCACCTCCAACGCGGCCCTGCAGAAAGTTCGCTGGCTGCTCAATGCCGAGAAGGCAGGGCACACCGGTAGCCTCGATCCATTGGCCAGCGGCGTATTGCCGTTGTGCTTTGGCGAAGCCACCAAGTTTTCGCAATACTTGCTCGATTCGGACAAGGGTTATGAAACCCTGATGCAATTGGGCAAGACCACCACCACCGCCGATGCGGAAGGTGAAGTTTTGCAAACGCGCCCAGTGACCGTTGGTCGCGCCGATATCGAAGCGGTTTTGCCTAAATTTCGTGGGCAAATCAGTCAGATACCGCCGATGTACTCGGCGCTTAAGCGCGATGGCCAGCCACTTTACAAGTTGGCGCGTGCGGGTGAAGTGGTGGAGCGTGAACCGCGTTCTGTTACTATTACCCGCCTCGAATTACTGGCCAGCGAAGGCGACACCGCGCGCTTGTCGGTTGACTGCACCAAAGGCACCTATATCCGTACCCTCGTGGAAGATATCGGTGAAGAACTGGGCTGTGGTGCATATGTTGCAGAGTTGCGACGCACACAAGCCGGACCTTTCAGCCTCGCGCAGACCGTGACGCTGGAAGAGCTGGAAGCCGTACACGCCGAGGGCGGTAACGAAGCGGTTGATCGCTTCCTGATGCCATCGGACAGTGGCTTGCTCGACTGGCCGCTGCTGCACTTTTCGGAGGCCAGCGCGTTCTATTGGCTCAATGGCCAGCCGGTACGTGCTCCCGATGCACCCAAGTTCGGTATGGTGCGGGTACAAGATCACAACGGTCGCTTTATCGGTATCGGTGAAGTGAGCGAAGACGGGCGTATCGCGCCGCGTCGACTGATTCGGTCAGAATGACCGGAGCAGCTCGGTTCGAGGCTTAACGGTCGCGGGCCGAACTGAAAGAGGGTGGCTGTTATTAGGCACGGTCACATCTCACTTTTTTAATACGAGGATTTGTCCTCGGCCTATTGGATCTGTCTTGCTTGCAAGCAGAGCCCTAAAGAAAGGAAATGCCTCATGGCACTGACAGTTGAACACAAAGCAGAAATCGTAAAAGACTACCAGCAAGCTCCAGGTGATACTGGTTCTCCAGAAGTGCAAGTTGCACTGCTGACCTTTAACATCAACACGCTGCAAGGTCACTTCAAGGCCAACGGTAAAGATCACCACTCCCGTCGTGGTCTGATCCGCATGGTAAACCAGCGTCGTAAGCTGCTGGACTACCTGAAAGGCAAGGACATCAGCCGTTACGCTGCGCTGATCGCTCGCCTGGGTCTGCGTCGCTAATAGCGATGTTGCTAGAGGCTGGTTGTTTGTTGCGCGCCTGTGGGGTTCCCACGGGCGTGCGGCAGGCTTCCAGCCTCAAGTTTTATCTGGACCAGACGGATTCTTACGAAAGCTCACCCTAGCGGCTGCTTTCGTAAGCATCTTGAGTCGGGCACGCCCCGGCGGTGCACACGTTTTTCGCAAGAAACCCGTTCCCCAAGAGTCACAAAGAGAAGGTAGGACACCGTGAACCCGGTTATCAAAAAATTCCAGTTCGGTCAGTCGACCGTCACCCTCGAGACTGGCCGTATCGCCCGTCAGGCTTCCGGCGCAGTATTGGTCACCGTTGACGACGACGTCAGCGTGTTGGTGACCGTTGTCGGTGCCAAACAAGCTGATGCAGGCAAGGGCTTCTTCCCTCTGTCTGTTCACTACCAAGAAAAAACCTACGCCGCGGGTAAAATCCCGGGCGGTTTCTTCAAGCGTGAAGGTCGCCCTTCCGAGAAAGAAACCCTGACCTCGCGTCTGATCGACCGTCCGATCCGCCCGCTGTTCCCGGAAGGCTTCATGAACGAAGTGCAGGTTGTCTGCACCGTTCTGTCCACCAGCAAGAAGACCGATCCGGACGTCGCTGCGATGATCGGTACCTCGGCTGCCCTGGCCATTTCCGGTATTCCTTTTGATGGTCCAATCGGCGCTGCCCGCGTTGCTTACCACGAAAGCACCGGCTACCTGCTGAACCCGACTTACGAGCAACTGGCCGCTTCGAGCCTGGACATGGTTGTTGCCGGTACGTCGGAAGCCGTGTTGATGGTTGAATCTGAAGCCAAAGAGCTGACCGAAGACCAGATGCTGGGCGCGGTACTGTTCGCTCACGACGAGTTCCAGGTTGTTATCCAGGCCGTTAAAGAGCTGGCTGCTGAAGCTGCCAAGCCAACGTGGGACTGGGCTGCTGCCCCAGAAGCCACCGCACTGCTGGGCGCGATCCGTGCCGAGTTCGGCGAGGCGATCTCCCAGGCTTACACCATCACCATCAAGGCCGACCGTTACGCGCGTCTGGGCGAACTGAAAGACCAAGTGGTTGCCAAGCTGTCCGGTGAAGAAGGCCAGCCTTCTGCCAGCGAAGTTAAAGCGGCCTTCGGCGAAATCGAATACCGCACCGTTCGCGAAAACATCGTAAACGGCAAACCGCGTATCGATGGCCGTGACACCAAGACTGTTCGTCCTCTGAACATCGAAGTTGGCGTTCTGCCAAAAACTCACGGTTCGGCACTGTTCACCCGTGGTGAAACTCAGGCGCTGGTGGTTGCAACGCTGGGTACTGCCCGTGATGCACAACTGCTGGATACCCTGGAAGGCGAGAAAAAAGACCCGTTCATGCTGCACTACAACTTCCCTCCGTTCTCGGTAGGCGAGTGTGGTCGTATGGGTGGTGCAGGTCGTCGCGAAATCGGTCACGGCCGTCTGGCGCGCCGTTCGGTTCAGGCCATGCTGCCTGCTGCTGACGTGTTCCCGTACACCATCCGTGTGGTATCGGAAATCACTGAATCCAACGGTTCCAGCTCCATGGCTTCGGTCTGTGGTGCATCCCTGGCACTGATGGACGCGGGTGTTCCGATGAAGGCACCGGTTGCCGGTATCGCCATGGGCCTGGTTAAGGAAGGCGAGAAGTTCGCAGTTCTGACCGACATCCTGGGTGACGAAGACCACCTGGGCGACATGGACTTCAAAGTAGCCGGTACCTCCAAAGGTGTTACCGCGCTGCAGATGGACATCAAGATCAAAGGCATCACCGAAGAAATCATGGAGATCGCCCTGGGCCAAGCCCTGGAAGCTCGCCTGAACATCTTGGGCCAGATGAACCAGATCATCGGTCAGTCGCGTAACGAACTGTCGGCTAACGCGCCGACCATGATCGCGATGAAAATCGACACCGACAAAATCCGTGATGTTATCGGTAAAGGCGGCGCGACTATCCGTGCAATCTGTGAAGAAACCAAGGCTTCGATCGACATCGAAGACGACGGTTCGATCAAGATCTTCGGTGAGTCCAAAGAAGCAGCAGAAGCGGCTCGTCAGCGCGTTCTGAGCATCACCGCTGAAGCTGAAATCGGCAAAATCTACATCGGTAAGGTTGAGCGCATCGTCGACTTCGGCGCATTCGTTAACATCCTGCCAGGCAAAGACGGCCTGGTTCACATCTCGATGCTGAGCGATGCTCGTGTTGAGAAAGTGACTGACATTCTGAAAGAAGGTCAGGAAGTGGAAGTACTGGTACTGGACGTGGACAACCGCGGCCGTATCAAGCTGTCGATCAAAGACGTAGCTGCTGCAAAGGCGTCGCAAGCTTAATCGCTGCGAACGCCTGCTTTGAAAAGGATCCTTCGGGATCCTTTTTTTATGCCTGCACAAAAAACAGTGCAAAAGGCCATGATTGAAAAGCCGCAACTTGCATGCTGATTTGAAAGGCGTCATGCAATCTGCACGACAGGCTAAAACTGACTGCTGCGTAAGTCATTGAAAATAAAGGATTTTATTGTTTTAAAAAGTTGGCACAGGCCCTGCAATAGTACTGGTAACCCTGCTGCTGTGAGACGGCGCAGATTTTTAAGAAGACAGGAGTTACTTGTATGAAGAAGTTCGCTATTGCTGCCGCAACTGCCACCGCTCTGACCATGACTCTGGCCAACGCTGCGTTCGCAGCTCAAGCAACGACTCAAGCGCCGATGGTTGTTGCCGCGGGTGAAGTCACCAAAGCCAAGGAAGCTACTTCTGATACTTGGATCACGACCAAAGTTAAATCTGACCTGCTGACCGAAAAGGGCATTCCAGGTTCGGACATCAAAGTTGAAACCAACAAAGGTGTGGTGTCCCTGTCCTCGACAGTCGCGATCACCGAAGCCCAGAAAAAGATTGCTGTCGACATCACCAAGAAAATCAAAGGCGTTCAAGCTGTTTCGGCTGACGGCCTAAAAGCAGAGTAATCCCGCTAATTCGTAGAGCCGGGGGAAAGCAGGAGCAGGTGATTTAAGCGTTACGCCTGCAGCTTTCAGAATAGGTTCATGCGACGGCCACACGGATGTGGTCATTACAGCCCTCGGCGTACTGCTCCGGGGGCTGTTCTATTTTTGTAGGGCCAAGATCAAAAGATCGCAGCCTTCGGCAGCTCCGGGCCGGGTGGATAGCCGCACGGTGCCGCCCGTCTTCGGTGCCCAGGCCACCGAGTATCTTCAGCATCCCCCAATCGGTTCCCTCTCCTGCGGGAGAGGGCTAGGGTGAGGGGGCTTTTAGATCAAAAGCCAGATCAAAAGATCGCGAGACAAGCTCGCTCCTACAGAGCGCTCAGGATCTATCGCTTATTTTTTGTGTGATGACTGTCGAGGTACGAAGGTTTCTGGCCTTTACTCGCTGTCCAAATGCAGCGGTGAAATCACCCGGCCATCGCTTTCGGCTTCGCCCAGGGTGGCGTCGATGAAATACACGCGCTCATCAGCCAAACCGCCTTTGTCGACGAGGTAGTCTTTGATGCTGCTTGCCCGCTCCTGGCCCAGTTGGCGCAGCAGCACGTCGCTTTTGCTCCAGAAGTCGATCAACGCGGCACTCATCTTGGCGGCGCGTTCATCGCGACTCAGCTTGGCCCACTCAGCAGGTGGTTGCTGCTTGAGGCGTGTCCGGTAGATGCCTTCCAGCAGAGGGCCTTTTTCATCCTCCGGCACCTTCAGCAACGATGCCTGAGCAGGCACTTTGTCGCCACGGCGCTGGAGGATCTTGTAGTAGTTGTACTGGTACTCACGCTCCAGACGCTCTTGGGCAATTAGCGGGCCGTCGCTGCTACGGGCAGCCGTGCCTTCAATCTCCAGACGCAGTGCCGGGCGTTGTTTCAAGGCTTGCGCCAGTGTGTTCAGGGCTTTTTGCGCCTCAGGGCTCAGCTCGCTGGAGCCTGGCGCGAATGACACAGTGCCAAGGTCTTCAGAGCCACCGCCGGTGATCAGCCCGCCAATAAACTTGAATGGCGCTTGGACGGCACGCAGGACCAGGTTGCGCAGGGTTTGCCAAACAATCGGCATCACACTGAACTGCGGGTTGTTCAGGTCGCCTGTTACCGGCAATTCGATCGAAATCGTCCCGTCGGTATCTTTGAGCAAGGCCACCGCCAGTTTCAGCGGCAGGTTGACGGCGTCGGGGCTGTCGACCTTCTCACCCAGTTGCAACTGCTCAATCACCACCTTGTTCTCAGCCTTAAGCTGGCCTTTGGTAATCAGGTAGTGAAGGTCCAGGCTCAGTCGGCCCTTGCGAATGCGATAACCGGCGAATTTGCCCGAATAGGGCGTCAGCGTGGTCAGTTCGACGCGTTTGAAGCTGGTGGCGATATCGAGGCTGGCCATCGGGTCAAAAGGATTGACGTTACCCTTGATCGTGACCGGCGCGTAGCGGTCAACCTTGCCCGCCACATTCACACTGGCCGGTTTGGCCTGACGGCTGTCAATGGTGCCAATCTCACCGTTGAGCTGTTGAATGGCCGTGGCAAAAAACGGTGTCAGGGTGAAGTCGGCAAAGTTGGCCGAGCCGTCATTGATCGCAATGCCGCCCACATGAATGGCCAAAGGCTTGCTCGCGCTTGCTGCCGGTTTGGTCGCGCTTTTCGCGTCCTTATTCGGGGCTTGCGGGATTAACAAGTCGTCAATGTTGGTGGTGCGGTCATCATTGATCATGAAGCGCACGTAGGGCTGTGTCAGGTTGACCTTGGCAATCGACAGGCTGTCGTCGTGCTGGTACTTGAGGTTTTCGAATACCAGGCGCTGCCACTTCAGGAAATCACGGTTTTTCATCGTGTCCAGCGTGTGCAACTGATCGACCTGGGCACGGCCTTCTACGGTAAAGGCCAGCGGTTCGGTGCCTTTGAGGTCCACCGTCAGATCACTGCCAAGCATGCCGCTGCGCAGTTCCAGGCGCAGAAACGGGTCGATGTAGGCTTGAGCGACTCGCAGGTCGATGTCTTTGGTGGTGACTTTGAGTTTCGCGCTGATCGGGCTCAGGTTGACATCGCCGCTGGCCGTCAGCTGGCCTTGTTTGCCCACTCCGGTGTCGAGTGCGACCGTGAAGGGCGAGCGGTTAAGGCTGTCAAAATTCTTCAGGTTGAGGTTGAGCGGGCCAACATCCAGCGCGACGGGTGTTTTGGGCTCATTATCGGCCAGGTGCACACGGTAGTCGCGCAGCTCAACATCCTTGAGCAGCACTTGCCAAGGTTTGCTGGGGGCTACCGGAGCCGGTTTGGGAGCTTCAACGGTGACGACGTCATCGGTTTTGGGTGCCGGTTTGGCCGGTTGGCTGGCAAACAGCTTTTGCCAGTCGAGCTGACCATCTTTTTCGCGGGCGGCCCAGGTCTCCAGGTTGTTACTTTGGATTTTGCCGACCACCACCTGCTGTTTGGCCAAATCGACAGTAGTGTCGCTGACCGTCAAACGCTCCAGGCGCGCCAGCGGGCGGCCATCCGGGGCATTGACCTTGAACGGCGCAATGCTGGCCGTGAGGTTGTTCAGGATCAGTTCGGTGTCTTTTGCCAGGTTCAGCGTGTAGTCCGTGCTGAAGTTCAGTACGCCGTTTTCAAGCACCAAGGGCAGCGCATCGCGCACATACGGCCACCAGGCTTTCATTTGGCTGTCGGTGACGCTGAGCTTGCCGCTGGAGGCAATCGGCACCAGGCTCAGTGTGCCGGTCCAGTCGATGCGCCCACCCGCTGGACCGTTCGCTACCAGGGTCATGTTGGCGTTGTCTTCGGGCAGGGTGCTGAGGTTTTTCAGCTCAAGGTTCATCGAGTCATACAGAAACTCGATCGGCTCGCTGGGCCGCTGATCAATAAAATGCAGGTAGCCGTCCGCGAGCTTGATGGTGTCGATGCGAACCGGGAAAGGTTTGCTGTCGGGGTTGTCAGGCGTTGGCTTGCTGGCCGGCAACTTGAACAGTTGGGCCAGATTGAACGTGCCGTCCTTGTTGAACAGTAGCTCGGTCTTGGGCTTGTCCAGTTGCACGTCGGTCAGGTGCAGGGCTTTGGTCCACAGGCTGTCGACTTGCAGGTTGGTGTAAAGACGGTCGAACCCGACTTGTTCCTTGCCGGGTTCGCCCACTCTAAAGCCCCACAGCGTCAGCTCGAGGCTGAAGGGGTTGAACTCCAGCCGGTCGAGTTTGGCCGGGACAGTAGCGTAATTGGCTAGCTGCTGATTGATGATGCGCAAGCCGACGCCGGGCACGATAAAGAAGCCCAGCACGCTATAAATCGCGATAGCCGTTAACACTGCGCCAATGGCGCGTAACAATCCTTTGAGCATGTGAGGCGTCGTCTTTACGTTCAGGAGTGCCTTTGAGTATGGCACGCGTTTCCGGTTCCGATATGAGCGCCTTATTTCGGGTAGGACTTTTCCCTTTGGTGCCGCGTTTTAGAACTGCAAAATCAGCGTTTTCAGCGGCGGCTGGTTATCCATGGACGGGAAGTCTGCAGCGGGTGTCAGGACTTGCCAGTCGCGCACGGGGCGGCCAGCCTTCTCGGCGCAGCGCAAGACTTGCTCACGCCAGTCGTCCATGCTGACTTTTGCCAGGTTGTTACAGCAGATCAGCACCCCGTCCTTGGCGGTTGTCAGAACCGCAGGCTTGAGCAGGCTTTGATAGTCGCGCAGCAGGTCGACGGTGCCGAACGCACTTTTGGCCCAGGCAGGCGGGTCGAGCAGCACCAGGTCGTATTCACGCTGATCGAGGCGCGGGTAGGCCGGCAGTTTGTGACGGCGTTGTACGATGGGCAGCCCTGCCAGTTGGCGGATCGCAGCGAAGTAGTCGGACTGCACAAACTTCATTTTTTTCAGTTCCGGGTTCAGCAGGCCATTTTCACGGCCTACCGCCAGGTTGCCTTCGGCAAAGTCCAGGTTGCAGACTTCACTGGCGCCGCCCGCGGCCGCGCTTAGCCCCACACCGCAGGTATAAGCAAAGAGGTTGAGGACGCTTTTACCGGCGCTGTGTTGTTTGACCCAGCCGCGTGCATTGCGCAGGTCGAGAAACAACAGCGGGTCTTGGCCAGCATGGCGCCCGCGTACGCGGTAGTTGAGCCCCCATTCGTGACCGACCATGTCAGCCAGCGCAGCGTCTTCAGCGCGGTACACCGTGTCTTCGCGATCGATGCGCGAGTTGCCTTGGGAGCGGTCGTTGTAGACCAGCAGCAATTCGAGGCCCAGATGCTGATTGATGGCGTCATGCAGTTGCAGCAGATCATCGCGCTCAAGACGCTGATGGAAGCTTTGCACCAGCAACTGCGGGCCGTAGCGGTCGATGGTCAAACCGCCAGCGCCTTCCTGACTGCCGTGGAACAGGCGATAGCAATCAGTGCCCTGGCTGTGCAGCTCGGCCAGCAGATCGTGACGATTATCGAGGGCGGCGCGCAGCGCCTGATTCAAGGAAGACATGCGTTGCGCCTTGGGGGACAGATAAGGCGCGGCAGTTTAACAGAACAGACGCTGTCAGCGCTGCCTGGCACCCGTCATTCAAGCCCCATGCGCCGCCGTGCGCGTTGCACCGAGCCATTGCGCACGGCCCAGCGCAAGATCGGCGCGGTGCTGTTCACGCACGTGCGCACAAGCTGGCGAGTGACAGGGCGTTGTTCAAGCTCAAGTTGATCGCTGGCCCAATCGGGCAGCAAATCAATCCCGGCCTGCATCATCAATGCCCCAAACGGTTTGGCCAGCAAGCTGGGGGCGGGCGCATTGAGCAGCAGGCGAATCACTTCTTGGCTGCGTTCATCGCACAGCAACTGCGGGCGAACACGGTCGAGGTACTCGGCGATTTGCTGGCGTGAGCGCGGCACCTGCGTAGCGCCCAAGCGTTCAGCGACCAAGGCTATTTCGTCGTAGTAACGGTCTTGATCTTCGCCAGACAAATGCGGATTACGGTAGCGAAGATGGGCCGCAAGAAAGTTGCTGACTTCGGCCACATGCACCCAGGTGAGCAGTTCAGGGTCGCTGGCGGCATAAGGCCGACCATCAAGCCCGGTACCGGTCACTTGCAAGTGAATGGTGCGTACTTTGTCGATCAACCAGTTGGCGTCCGCGGTGGAGCCAAAGGTGGTGCCGGAAATAAACTGCCCGGTGCGACGCAACCGGCCCAGCATGTCCTGGCGGAAATTGGAGTGGTCCCACACCCCGGCCAAGGCCAGTGGGTGCAAGGCTTGCAGCATCAAGGCGCTGATGCCGCCAATCAGCATGCTGGTGAAGTCACCGTGCACACGCCAACTGATCGAGTCCGGGCCAAACAGGCCAGGGTCGCCTTTAGGGTTTTCGAGGTCGAGACGCCCGAGCGATAGCCCGGTGAGGCTCATGATTTGGCGTTCGATGGGGCGGCGGATAAGTTCCATGGGGCCTCGGTTGAGCCAGCCAGTCGGGAAGACTGGCTGGCTATCAATCAACCGCGATGACGGCCGCGGAAGTAGTTGATCAGACCTTGGGTCGATGCGTCTTCTGCTGGCTCTTCGAGGTTGCCGGTCAGGCGGTTGTAAACGCCTTTGCCGAGTTCTTTGCCCAGCTCAACGCCCCACTGGTCGAACGCGTTGATGCCCCAGATAACGCTTTGTACGAAGACCTTGTGCTCGTACAGCGCCACCAGCGCACCCAGACGGCGCGGGCTGATGCGTTCAACCACCAAAGTATTGCTCGGACGGTTGCCCGGGATGACCTTGTGCGGCGCGAGTTTTTGCACTTCGTCTTCGCTCATGCCCTTGTCGCGCAACTCGGCTTCGGCTTCTGCACGGGTTTTACCCAGCATCAGCGCCTGGCTCTGCGACAAGCAGTTGGCGTACAACCACTGATGGTGATCGGACACCGGGTTGAAGCTGACAATCGGCACGATAAAGTCGGCCGGAATTAACTGGGTGCCTTGATGCAGCAACTGGTGATAAGCGTGCTGACCGTTGCAGCCTACGCCGCCCCAGATAACCGGGCCGGTGTCGGTCGAAACCGGTGTGCCGTCCTGGCGCACGCTCTTGCCGTTGGATTCCATGTCCAACTGTTGCAAGTGCTTGGTGATGTTACGCAGGTAGTGGTCGTACGGCAGGATCGCGTGGCTTTGCGCGCCCCAGAAGTTGCCGTACCACACACCCAGCGCGGCCATCAGCACCGGCATGTTCTGTTCGAACGGGGCGTTCTGGAAGTGCTGGTCCATGCTGTAAGCACCGGACAGCAGTTCTTTGAAGTTGGACATGCCGATGGCCAGTGCAATCGGCAAACCGATGGCCGACCACAGCGAGTAACGACCGCCTACCCAGTCCCACATCGGGAAGATGTTTTCTTCACGAATACCGAACGCCACGGCAGCCGCGTTGTTGCTCGACACGGCGATAAAGTGGCGATGCAGTTCAGCTTCCGAGCCGCCCTGAGCCAAGTACCAGGCCCGCGCTGCTTGAGCGTTTTTGAGGGTTTCGAGGGTGTTGAAGGATTTCGACGAGACGATAAACAGCGTGGTTTCGGCGCGCAGTTTTGCGGTCAGTTCATGGAATTCACTGCCGTCGATGTTCGCCAGGTAGTGGCAGCGAACGCCTTTTTGCGCGTAGGACAGCAGTGCTTCAGACACCAGCTCAGGACCGAGGAACGAGCCGCCGATGCCGATGTTGACCACATCAGTGATCGGTTTCTCGGTGTAACCACGCCACAGGCCGTCGTGAATCCGCCCGACCAGCTCGGTCATTTGGTTCAGGACTTTGTGCACCTGCGGCATGATGTTGACGCCGTTCACCGACAGTTTGTCGGCCACAGGGCGACGCAGTGCCGTGTGCAGGGCCGGGCGACCCTCGGAGGCGTTGACGATGTCGCCTTCAAACAGCGACTTGATCGCGTTTTTAAGATCGGCTTCGTTGGCCAGATTGACCAGCAAGCTGCGGGTCTGGTCGGTGATCAGGTTTTTCGAGTAATCCAGAAACAACCCGCAGCTGCTGAGGGTGAAATCCTCAAAGCGCTTGGGGTTGCTGTTGAACGCATCGCGCATGCTGAAATGTTGCATGTCGGCGCGGTGAAGTTTGAGCGCTTGCCAGGCGGGCAGAGCGGTAACGTCGTGAGGAGTGCGGTAGTACGCCATCGCTGCGAATATCCTTTTGCTTGAACTGCCTTTTGGACACTGAAAACACCGAAACCTTCGATCTGAGGTCAAGATTTCGGCTGGTCTGATTCTGCGCTTCATTCAGAAGCAGGGCGATTACAGTAAACCTCGCGCCTGCTTCTGTCTCGGCTTTGTCTGACACTGCTGCGTAACTTTTGTCACGAGCATGTTACTCGGGTACTACACAGTTTTCAGTGATAGGTGAAGGGTTAGGCGGCGGATCTGCTGTTCCGTGCAGTCTGCTTGTTAAAAAGAACCTTCAAGGTTCAGGTGAATGTTGTCGATCAGGCGTGTTGCCCCCAGGAACGCCGCAACCAGAATCACCAGATCGCGATCATCGGCGGTGGCTGGCAGCAGAGTTTGTGCCTGGCGGATCTCCAGGTAGTCGGGGCGAAACCCTTTGGCTTCGATCAGCGCCAGGTGGTGGCGAACCAGCCCGGGGTAATCACGCTCACCGGCCTTGATGGCCTGGGCGATTTCGTTCAGATGGCGATACAACGCTGGCGCGATCTGGCGCTGTTCTTCGGTCAAATAGCCATTGCGCGAAGACAACGCCAGGCCGTCTTCAGCACGTACAGTCGGCTCGCCAATAATCTGCACCGGGATGTTCAGGTCAAGGACCATGGCGCGGATAACGGCCAGTTGCTGGAAGTCCTTTTGGCCAAAGATGGCCAAGTCGGGCTGAACCATATTGAACAGCTTGCTGACGACAGTGGTGACGCCGTCGAAATGCCCCGGACGGCGGCTGCCGCACAGTTCATTGCTCAGTTGCGCGGCGGTCACGCGGGTCAGGCCCGTCATGCCGTTGGGGTACATTTCTTCTACAGTCGGCGCGAACAGCAGGTTGCAGCCCGCTTGCAGGAGGGTTTCCTGGTCGGCCGCAAGCGTACGCGGGTAGGTGTCGAGGTCTTCATTGGCACCGAACTGCAGCGGGTTGACGAAAATGCTCGCCACCACGAAATCGGCTTGCTGAGCAGCGGTGGTGACCAAAGCCGCATGGCCGCTGTGCAGGTTGCCCATGGTGGGCACCAGGCCGATTTGTTTGCCTTCGCTGCGAGCGCGTGCGACGGCTGCGCGCAACTCGCGAACGGTTTTGACTGTGTTCATGCAGAGAATCCGTGTTCGGTGCCAGGAAAGCTGACGGCTTTAACTTCAGCCACGTAAGCGCTGATTGCGGACTGGATGTCGGGTTGACCCGTCATAAAGTTCTTCACGAACTTGGGAACGCGCCCGGTCAGTGACAAGCCGAGCATGTCGTGCAGGACCAGCACCTGGCCGTCGGTGTCACTGCCCGCGCCAATACCGATTACCGGGATTTTCACCGCGTGGGTGATTTCCTTGGCCAATTCACTGGGGACGCATTCGAGCAGCAACATGGCTGCACCGGCTTGCTCCAAGGCAATGGCATCGGCGCGCATCTGGCGGGCCTGGGTTTCGTTGCGGCCCTGGACTTTATAGCCGCCCAGAACGTTGACGGTTTGCGGCGTCAGGCCCATGTGGGCGCACACCGGAATACCGCGCTCGGCCAGCAAGCGGATCGACTCGGCAAGCCACACGGCGCCTTCCACTTTGACCATGTGCGCACCCGCCTGCATCAGTTGGGCACTGTTGTTCAGGGTTTGCTCAGTGGTCGCGTTGGCCATGAAGGGCAGGTCGGCGAGGATCAGTGCGTCCTGGTTGCCGCGTTTGACGCTTGCCACGTGGTACGCCATGTCGCGGGTCGTAACTGGCAGAGTGCTGTCATGCCCTTGCAGAACCATGCCCAGGGAGTCGCCCACCAGTAACACTTCCACACCCGCCTGATTACAGACGTGGGAAAAGGTGGCGTCATAGCACGTCAGTATGGTGATTTTTTCACCTTTTTGCTTAAGGCTTTGCAGGGTGGTCAGGGTGATAGCCGGCATGAAAAAGGATCCTCGTCAGGCAGTGTGATAACCACTGCGTGTCACGCATGTGATTCATCGTAGAAGCAGGCACACCTTTTAGTAACGGTGCTTATAACGCCTGCTTTTCACATTGCGCCGTCGAATGGACGGCAGCGGGATGCCTATAGTCGTGACGGTGACACTGGAAGTCAATTAGAGGTGTTACCGCGTGGGTGTTACCGCGGTTATTGATTCGTTTCAGCGAATGGCGCCATGCGCTCAAGGCCGACGAATGGGCAGTCTGCAAGCAATTGCTCAAGACGGCGGCCGTCAGCGAGTACCAGCGCTGCGGGCGCGAGTTCGGCCAGCGGGTACAGCACGAAAGGGCGGGCGTGCATATGGTAGTGCGGAACTTTAAGGCGAGGTTCGTCGATCAGGCGATCGCCAAAGAGCAGGATGTCCAGATCCAGCGTGCGCGGACCCCAGCGTTCGTGACGTTCGCGGCCCTGATCAAGCTCGATGGCTTGCAGGGCATCCAGCAGTTCCAGCGGTGCCAAGGCGCTGTCGATGGCCGCCACGGCATTGGTGTAGCGCGGCTGGCTGGGCAGTAACGAGTCGCTTTGATAGAACGCCGAAACACCGGCCAGAGTTGACTGCGGCAGTTGCGCCAGCGCCTGAACAGCGCTGCGCAATTGCTCTGTAGGCTCAGCCAGGTTGCTGCCCATGCCGATGTAGATACGTTCCATCACTTACTCGTCTGCGCCTGCACGTTTACGCTTGCTACTGCTGGTACGGCGACGTTTGCGCGGGGCAGGGCCGGTGCCGTCATCCTTGGCATTGCTCAGCTCGCGGATCATCTCGCGGCGACCGCTGTCGTTGGCGTCCTGGTAGTCGGTCCACCACTCGCCCAGGCCGTGGGTCTGTTCGCCAGCGCTTTCACGCAACAGCAAAAAGTCATAGCCGGCACGGAAGCGTGGGTTATCCAGCAATGCATCGGCGCGTTTGCCACTGCGGCGCGGCAGGCGTTCTTGCATGTCCCAGATCTCGCGGATCGGCAGCGTGAAACGCTTGGGGATGGCAATGCGCGTGCATTGTTCTGCGATCAGGTCATGCGCTGCTTCCTGCATGGCCGGGATGGCGGGCATGCCACGGTCTTGCAATTGCATGACCCGTGTCGGCAGGGCTGGCCACAACAAGGCGGCAAAGAGGAACGCCGGGGTGACCGGTTTGCCTTGTTTGATCCGCAAGTCAGTGTTGCGCAGGGCTTCGCTGATCAGGGTGTGGGTGTATGTCGGGTTGTGCTCAAGCGCTTCGGCACTGGCCGGGAACAGTTGGTCGAACAACTGCAGGTCAACCAGCATCTCGAAGGTGTCTGCCGCGTTGCCCGACAGGAACAGCTTGAGGACTTCTTCGAACAGACGCGCAGACGGTATCTCGCGCAGCATCGGCGCCAGAGCCTGGATCGGTGCGGCGGTGTGTTTTTCGATACCGAAGTCGAGCTTGGCCGCGAAGCGCACCGCGCGCAGCATGCGCACCGGGTCTTCCTGGTAGCGCTGCTGAGGGTCGCCGATGAGGCGAATCAGGTGATTGCGGATGTCGTGCACGCCGTTGGCGTAATCAAGAATGCGCTCGCTGACCGGGTCGTAATACAGGGCGTTGATCGTGAAGTCACGACGCTGGGCGTCTTCTTCAAGGGTGCCGTAAACGTTGTCACGCAAAATGCGCCCGCTTTCGTTACGCGAGGACTGGTTGCTGTCTTCCTCTTCGTCGTTTTGCGGGTGGTTGGCGCGGAAGGTCGCGACTTCGATGATTTCACGGCCAAAGTGGATGTGAACCAACTTGAACCGGCGGCCAATGATCCGCGCATTGCGAAACTCTGCACGCACCTGTTCAGGGGTGGCGCTGGTGGCAACGTCGAAGTCTTTGGGCGTGATGTTGAGCAGCATGTCGCGCACACAACCGCCGACCAGATAGGCCTCATAACCGGCGTTCTGCAGACGTTCGACGATGTTGACGGCGTAACGGCTGAATTGAGCGCGTTGCAGCGAGTGTTGGCCGCTGTTGAGCACTTCTGGGGTGCTACGCAGTTGTTGCGTGCGACGCTTGGGAGTACGGAGTGACTGGAACAGCTTCTTCAGCATGGGATGCACTGTTTGAAGGAATGTTCGGCCAAAACGAAGAATGACCGCATGATGGGCGGGGATTCTAGCATTTAGTCAGGGGATGGTGTAGGAAGCTGAGCCGCTCTTGCGCGCGAAGCTACAAACGGCACGCTATAAATAGCTACCAGAGGCTTGAGTTAGAGCCGGTAAGCGATTTTTTCTGAATCGCAGCAAGCACAAGGGGAGCCGAAGCTCCCCCAGAATTAGTTGCATGCTCTATTTTTATTATGAGTTTCGGGCTTTTTGTTTTTGTTAAGTGCCCTGGTTACCAGGTTTTAGCCTGTGTAACCCTCTCAAATTGAGAGATAAGAGCAAACGGATTGCTTTGGTCGCTGTGTTGATGTGATCAATGATCCAACTAGTTCAGGCTCTGCTTTAAGTGCAGTTTTTGTTGTTCTCTGCCTAGCCGTGGGGCAAGCCCCATGTACAACGCCTCTCCAAAACAATCAGTTAGCTGCGCCTCCGCCGTGTTGTTTTTGTTATGCGTGAGCCGATACGTCTTATTTTTATTGTGTGTTGCTGTGATTCTTATTGTTCTTGTACGAATACATATAGCAGGGGTCGTGCCAACTTTTGCGCGGCCCAGCAAAATAAGGGGTTTTCGGGCTTTTCACTTTTTGGCAGGCCAAAAAAAGCCGGGGTTTCGTTACCGTAAACCCCGGCTTTTGTTACGTGATTAATCAGCGGTAACAGTTTTTTCTCGGTGTGAGGTGTTACCTGCGGCGTTACCCGTTTCAGTTTTCGCTGGCGACACCGGTTTTTCTGCGCGGAATGCCCAGGCGTTGGCGACGTTCCCACAAGCATTTACGACTCACGCCAAGCTTGCGGGCCAGTTCGGTCTCGGTCATGTGGTCTTGATGCTCCAGAACGAAGTGCTGGAAGTAGTCTTCCAGTGACAGATCTTCGGTCGGGTCCAGGCTGGTGTTACCGCTGCTGATGCTCTGTTGCGGCGCCAGGCCGATAAAGTCGTCGTCCTGCAAGTCGCTCAGTTCAATGTCGATACCCAGCAGGTCGGCCGAGATTTCCGGGCTTTCGCACAGGATCACGGCGCGCTCTACGGCGTTTTCCAGCTCGCGGACGTTACCCGGCCATGAGTAATGGCTGATGGCGCGCTCTGCGTCAGGGGCGAACTTGAGGTCAGTACGGCCAATACGGGCGCTTTGACGGGCGAGGAAAGCGCGGGCGATTTCGATAACGTCAGCGCCGCGTTCGCGTAAAGGCGGCAATTTGAGCGCGATAACGTGCAAGCGGTAGTACAAGTCTTCACGGAACTGGCCAACCTTGGCCAGGTTCTTGAGGTCTCTGTGGGTCGCAGCTATCAGGCGCACATCGACTTTTTGCGACTGCACCGAGCCCACGCGGCGGATCTCGCCTTCTTGCAGCACGCGCAGCAAGCGCGCCTGGGCTTCCAGGGGCAGCTCACCGATTTCGTCGAGGAACAGTGTGCCGCCGTCGGCGGCTTCGACCAGCCCGGCACGCCCGGCGCTGGCGCCGGTAAACGCGCCTTTTTCGTGGCCGAACAGTTCGGATTCGATCAGAGATTCAGGAATGGCCGCACAGTTGACCGAGATCATCGGGGCCTTGGCGCGTTTGGACAGGTTGTGCAGGGCGCGGGCGACCAGCTCTTTACCCGTGCCCGACTCACCTTGAATCAGCACATTGGAATCGGTGGGCGCGACTTTGCGGATCTTGCTGTACATGTCGAGCATCGGTGGGCATGAGCCAATGATGCCGATTTCACCGTTGCTGTTGTCCACCGTGTTTTTGTCGGTGTTACCGGGCTTGGCGGCCGGGCGGTCAGCGGCGGCCACCGTCTGGCTGTTTTGCCGATCGCGCAGGATGCGCGCCACAGCCTGGAGCATTTCGTCGTGATCAAACGGCTTGGCGATGTAGTCGACCGCGCCCATTTTCATTGAGTCGACGGCTGAGCGCAGGCTGGCGTAGCTGGTCATGATCAGCACCGGCTTGCCTTGGCCCAGCTTGATCAGCTCGGTGCCGGGCGCACCGGGCAAACGCAAGTCGCTGACTATCAAGTCGAACGAGGGAATGCTGAAACGCTCTTGCGCTTCCTGTACCGAGCCGGCTTCGCTGACCTGGTACTGATTACGCTCCAACAGGCGGCGCAACGCGGAGCGGATGATTGTTTCGTCTTCGACGATCAAAATATGCGGCATTGATTCAGTTCTCTCGACGGTCTCAGTTCACAGCGGACGTCGCTTCGACATGACGCGGTAGTGTCACCCGAATACGGGTCCCGCGTTGGCTCTGAATGTCAGCCGGGCTGTCGATGGTGATTTGTCCATAATGCTCTTCAACGATGGAATAGACCAGTGCAAGGCCCAAGCCGGTGCCTTCGCCAGGGTCCTTGGTGGTGAAGAAGGGTTCGAACAATCGGTCCATGATGTTCTTCGGAATTCCGCTGCCTTCGTCTTCAACGATCAGGTCGACCGTGTGCTCGCTGGCTTCGCTCTTGACCCGCACGGCGCTGCCGGCAGGCGAGGCGTCGCGGGCGTTTGAGAGCAGGTTGATCAACACTTGCGCCAAGCGCTGCGGGTCACCGTCGACCCAATGGTCGGGGTCGCACAGGTTGTAAAACTGCACCTCAAAGTTGCGCCGGTTCAAGGCCAGCAGACCAATGGCATCTTGAGCCACTTCGGCCAGACAGACGGGCTCGTCATTGTGCTGATGGCTGCCCGCGTGGGCGAAGCTCATCAGCGATTGCACAATGCGTGAGATGCGCTTGGTCTGCTCAAGGATCTGGCTGCTGATCTCGGTCAGTTCGCCGTCGTCCTCGCGCTCTTCGCGCAGGTTCTGCGCCAGGCAGGCGATGCCGGTCACCGGGTTGCCGATTTCATGGGCCACGCCTGCGGCCAGTCGCCCAATGCTGGCCAGCCGCTCGGAATGCACCAGTTTGTCTTCGAGCATCTGTGTTTCGGTCAAGTCTTCGACCAGCAACACCAGGCCACTGTTACCCGGTGCCAGCGGTTCATCAATGGCCGCTTTGTGCAGGTTCAACCAGCGGGTTTGGCCGTCGAGGGCCAGATGCTGTTTGTGCAAGTGTTCGTCGGGCAGGTCGATAAAGCCCTGCAGCAATTCGCGCCACGGGTTACCCAGGGTGTTCAGGCGTGAACCGACCACCCGCTGGGCGGGGATGCTGGTCAGCTCTTCCATGGCTTTGTTCCACATCAGGATCTCTTGATCCTTGGCCAGCGAGCACACGCCCATCGGCAGCTCTTGCAGCGTTTGGCGGTGATAGCGGCGTAAGGCATCCAGCTCGGCGGCCAGGCCGGTCAGGCGCGAGTGGTAGTCCTCAAGCCGGCTTTCGATGAAGTGAATGTCTTCAGTGACGTAGTTCTCGCCGCCTGATTTGTAAGGCAGAAAGGTTTCAACCATGTCTTGGGCAACGCTGGGGCCCATCAAGCCCGACAGGTTGGCTTCGATCCGGTCACGCAAGCGTCGCAAGGCGTACGGCCGCCGCTCGTCGAAGGGCAAGTACAGGTCGCGCAAGGCTTGCTCGACTTCTTTTTGCGCGGCCTTGGCGCCCAGAGGTTTGGCCAGTTGGGTGGCAAACTCTTGCGGGGAGGCGGCGTGCAGCTCGCGACGTTGCGGGCGACGTACGTTGTCTACCGCGCAAGCTTCGGCGGCGCTGGCTTCTTCGGGGCTGGCGTTAGTGAACAGGGAAATCAGGGTGAACATCAGAACGTTCGCCGCGAGCGAGGCGATGGCCGCCATGTGCCAACTGGTATCGTCCAGCACGTAGATCATGTCGAGCCACGGGATGTAGAAGCCCTGGAAGTTACCGATCAGCGGGAACAGCATGCTGCCCATCCACACCACGATCCCGGCCAGCAACCCGGCGATAAAGCCGCGGCGGTTTGCCGTTGGCCAGTACAGGACCGAGAGCACGCCCGGCAGGAACTGCAAGGTGGCGACAAAGGCGACGATGCCCAAGTTGGCGAGGTCTTGCTCGGCGCCCAGCAGCAGGTAAAACCCGTAGCCGGCCATGATGATTGCCACAATCAGCGCGCGGCGGGTCCACTTCAGCCAGCGGTAGATATTGCCTTCTGCGGGCGGTTGATACAGCGGCAGCACCAGGTGGTTGAGCGCCATGCCCGACAGCGCCAGGGTGGTGACGATGATCAACCCGCTGGACGCCGAAAGCCCGCCGACATAGGCCAGTAACGCCAGGGCTTTGCTGTTGGCTGTGATGCCAATCCCCAGGGTGAAGTACTCGGGGTTGGTGGTGACGCCCAGCTTGAGCCCGGCCCAGAGAATCAGCGGCACGGCCAGGCTCATCAGCAGCAGGAACAGCGGCAGGCCCCAGCTGGCGCTGACCAGCCCGCGCGGATTTAGGTTTTCGGTGAAGGTCATGTGATACATGTGCGGCATCACGATGGCCGAGGCAAAAAACACCAGCAGCAAGGTGCGCCAAGGGCCTTCTTGCAGCGGGGTGTGCAGGGCGGCGAGGGCGGTCTGGTTTTGCAGCAGCCAGACTTCCAGTTGCTGCGGGCCACCGAACACGCCATACAACGCATAAAGGCCAACGCCGCCGATGGCGACCAGCTTGATCACCGACTCAAAGGCAATGGCAAACACCAGCCCTTCGTGCTTTTCACGCGTGGCGATGTGCCGTGAACCGAAGAAAATCGTGAACAGGGTAATCATCGCGCAGAAGCTCAGGGCTACGCGGTGTTGCACCGGTTCTCGGGTCAGGATGCTGATGGAGTCGGCCACGGCCTGAATTTGCAGGGCCAGCAGCGGTAACACGCCGATCAGCATGAAAATCGTGGTCAGCGCGCCCGCCCATGAACTGCGAAAGCGAAACGCAAACAGGTCTGCCAGCGAAGACAGCTGGTAGGTGCGGGTGATTTTTAAAATGGGGTAGAGCAACACGGGCGCCAGCAAGAACGCGCCGGACACCCCGAGGTAACTGGATAAAAAGCCGTAACCGTATTCATACGCCAGGCCCACGGTGCCGTAGAACGCCCAGGCGCTGGCGTAAACACCCAGTGACAAGGTGTAAGTCAGCGGGTGGCGAATGATCGCACGCGGGATCATGCCGCGCTCACTGATCCACGCCACTGCAAACAGCACCAGCAAATACGCGGCGCTGACCAGCACCATCTGGGTCAGGCTAAAGCTCATCGGCATCTTTTTGGCTCTGAAGAATAAAGGTCACAACGATCAGAATCAGCCAAAGCAGATACGGCCTGTACCAGGCGCCCGTCGCGTCAATCCACCAATCCATGATGGCGGGGGAAAACAGGTAGATCCCGACAACCAGCAACAGGACCAATCGATAGATATACATCCTGCCCTCACTTTTGCTGGCCGCATGCCCTAAAAACGTGCGGCGATGGTAACGGATGGTTGGCAACCTGCAAGGGCTGTCAGCGTAATTGCGCCTCGGCCAGGGTGAGCGTGCGCGGGATCAGCCCGGCATTCCAGTGCGCAATGCCCCAATCGAGGATCTCACGCGGGCTGGCGCCATCAAGGCTTTCGTCCGGGGCCTGGCCCAGTGCACGCAGGGCGCGAAGCAGCAGGGGCGAGGCTTGATCGGGTGTCAGCGGCGGCGAGCGGTACGATTTGCCCAGCTTGTGGCCGTCGGGTTGAACGATCAGCGGCACGTGCAGGTAGCGAGGTTGCGATAACCCGAGCAACTCTTGTAGGTATAGCTGACGCGGTGTGGAGTCGAGCAGGTCGGCGCCGCGCACGATATCAGTGACCCCTTGCCAGGCATCATCGAGCACCACCGCTAACTGGTAGGCGGACAAGCCATCGCGGCGGCGGATAATAAAGTCACCAGCTTCACGGCCCAAATGCTGGCGGAAGGTGCCTTGTACGCGGTCTTCAACGGCGTATTCAAGCTCCGGCACGCGCAGGCGAATGGCGGCGTTTTCCATCGAATGGCCGGCGTTGCGGCACAGCCCGGGGTAAATCCCGTTATAGCCTTCGAGTTGTTTGCGCGAGCACATGCAGGCATAAGCCAGGCCTTGGCTGAACAAGCGGTCCACAACTTGCGCGTAGGCGTCATGGCGCTCGCTTTGACGAACCAGTTCACCGTCCCACTCAAACCCATAGCGTTGCAGGGCGTCGAGTATGGCGGCTTGAGCGCCGAGCATTTCACGCGGCGGGTCGAGATCTTCCATACGCAACAACCAGCGCCCGCCTACGGAGCGTGCGTCAAGGTACGAGGCGAGGGCGGCCACCAGCGAGCCGAAGTGCAAATGACCGCTGGGCGTCGGGGCGAAGCGCCCGATGTAGGAGGGGTTTGGAACAGCCGTCATGGCATAAATCCTGTAGCCGCTGCCAAAGGCTGCGATGGGGTGCGTAGCAGCCCTGGTGTTTTGAAGGCCCTTCGGTCCTTATCGCAGCCTGCGGCAGCGGCTACAGGGCTGGAAGAGCAAATTACAGAAACAAAAATGGGGCGTTCGCACGCCCCATTGGGTCAGGCCGGCGATTACTTGCCGACTTGTTTTTCCTTGATTTCAGCCAAGGTTTTGCAGTCTACGCACATGTCCGCCGTCGGGCGGGCTTCGAGTCGGCGAATGCCGATTTCGACGCCGCAAGACTCGCACCAACCGTACTCTTCGTCTTCGATCAGTTGCAGGGTCTTGTCGATTTTCTTGATGAGTTTGCGCTCGCGGTCGCGGGCTCGCAGTTCCAGGCTGAATTCTTCTTCCTGGCTGGCGCGATCAGCTGGGTCAGGAAAGTTGGCCGCTTCGTCTTTCATATGATCAACGGTGCGGTCGACTTCCTGCATCAAGTCCTGTTTCCACTTTTGCAGAATCTTGGTGAAGTGCTTGCGCATAGGCTCGCCCATGTACTCTTCACCCGGCTTTTCAACGTAGGGCTCGAAGCCGCTAAGCGATTGAGTATTCTGTTGCTGTGCTTGTGTGGGCATGAAATGGACCGCCTCTGTTCTTCTAATCCATTGCGCAGGATTGCAACATCACCGACACCTGCCGGCCCTGCGGCTGCAAGCGGGCGAACTTACCAGATCAATTCGGGCCGCGCTACTCCCGGTTGTCTAGCCTGTTGTCAGCGATCGTGTACAAAGCCTGTCGTACTTAAGATTAGTGGCAAATTAATATTTTAGCCGAGCTATGACCGGGGCTTGCGCCGTTTGGTTCTACGCACGGGCAGTCTAAGACTCTATTTCGCTCTCCCTTGTGACAGTGCTTGGGTAGAATCGGACTTTTGCTTACCCAGGAAGGCAGGCTCATGGCTCAGTCTTACAGTGCGCGCAGCCGCGCGATCGAACCATTCCACGTCATGGCGTTGTTGGCGCGTGCCAACGAGTTGCAGGCGGCGGGGCACGATGTAATTCACCTGGAGATTGGCGAGCCCGATTTCACCACGGCTGAGCCGATTATCGCGGCGGGCCAGGCCGCCCTGGCCGCGGGTAAAACCCGTTACACCGCAGCACGCGGCTTGCCTGAGTTGCGCGAAGCAATTTCCGGGTTTTATCAACAGCGTTACGGCTTGAACATCGACCCTTCGCGCATTCTGATCACCCCAGGTGGCTCTGGTGCTTTGCTTTTAGCCAGCAGCCTGCTGGTTGATCCGGGAAAACACTGGTTGCTTGCAGATCCGGGCTACCCCTGTAACCGGCATTTCTTACGCTTGGTTGAAGGGGCCGCACAGTTGGTACCGGTCGGCCCTGATGTTCGTTACCAGTTGACGGCCGACCTGGTTGAACGCCACTGGGATCAAGACAGTGTGGGCGCGCTGGTCGCGTCCCCGGCGAACCCGACCGGAACCCTCTTGAGCCGTGAAGAGCTGGCGGCCTTGTCGGCCGCGGTCAAGGCGCGTGGCGGACATTTGGTGGTGGATGAGATCTATCACGGCCTGACCTACGGCTGTGAGGCCGCCAGTGTGCTTGAGGTGGATGACAGCGCTTTTGTGCTCAACAGTTTCTCCAAGTATTTCGGTATGACCGGCTGGCGTCTGGGCTGGCTGGTGGCGCCACCTGAGGCCGTCGCAGACCTGGAAAAGCTCGCGCAGAACCTCTACATCAGCGCTCCGAGCATGGCGCAATATGCCGCGCTGGCGTGTTTTGAACCGCAAACGCTGGCCATTTTGGAAGAGCGTCGCGCCGAGTTTGGACGCCGTCGTGACTATCTACTGCCCGCGTTGCGAGCATTGGGATTCGGCATTGCCGTGGAGCCTGAAGGTGCGTTTTATTTGTACGCCGATATCAGCGCGTTCGGCGATGATGCCTTCGCTTTTTGCCGTCACTTCCTCGAAACCGAGCACGTTGCCTTCACTCCGGGTCTGGATTTTGGGCGTCATCAGGCCGGGCATCACGTACGCTTTGCCTACACCCAGAGTTTGCCGCGCCTACAGGAAGCGGTTGAGCGAATTGCCCGTGGCCTGCAGAGCTGGAAAAACTGATGCAGTTCTCTCCAGCCTTAGAAGAAGGGCGCCTGCTCAAGCGTTACAAACGTTTTTTGGCCGACATCGAAACCGTCACCGGCGAGCTGCTCACCATTCACTGCCCCAATACCGGTTCGATGCTCAATTGCATGGTCGAAGGCGGGCAAGTCTGGTTCAGCCGCTCCAATGACCCCAAGCGCAAATTGCCGGGTACGTGGGAGATCAGCGAAACCCCGCAAGGCCGTTTGGCGTGTGTGAACACCGGGCGTGCCAATCGTTTGGTCGAAGAAGCGCTGTTGGCCGGGGTGATCACCGAGCTCAATGGCTTTACCGCGCTCAAGCGTGAGGTGGCTTACGGGCAGGAAAACAGCCGGATTGATTTCCGCCTGGAGTACCCGGGGGGCTTTGCCTTTGTCGAAGTCAAAAGTGTCACGTTGGGTTTTGACGACACCCGTGTGGCGGCGTTTCCGGATGCGGTTACCCAACGCGGCGCCAAGCATTTGCGTGAGCTGGCCAGCCTGGCCCGTGAAGGCGTGCGGGCGGTGCAATTGTATTGCGTCAACCTGACCGGGATCGACGCGGTACGCCCGGCGCAAGAAATCGATCCGGGCTACGCGGCGGCTTTGCGTGAAGCGGTGGCGGCAGGTGTGCAGGTACTGGCCTATGGTGTCAGCCTGACGTCTGACGCGGTGGTGGTTGACCGCCGGTTAGACGTCATCCTCTGACTCATCGTGTGTCAGCCAAATCCCTTGGTTGTCTTCATGGCAGCCAAGGGCGGTCAAGAATTGCCCGGCGCAAGGCCCGGCAACGCATTCCCCGCTCTCAATCAAAAACAACGCAGCATGGGTCGCGCACTGGATCAGGCTGGCGCTGGGGTCGAGGAATTGGTTGGGCTGCCATTCCAGCGGCACACCACGGTGGGGGCAGCGATTTTTATAGGCGTAGACCTGACCGGCCCGACGCACGACAAGCAGGCGGATGCCGTGCTGTTCAAAGCCCAGGCTGGCGCCTTCTGTCAGCGACGCTGAGGGGCACACATATTTCATTACAATCCTTAACCTACCCTGATGTATGAATCGATCCGCGTGATGGCGCACGTTAAGAGGTTGACGTGCAAATGCAAACAATTATCAAATGGCGGGCTGCTCTGTGATGTGCTGTTTTGACTGGCGGCACTGCCGTTGCTCCGTTGAGCCCACTTATCAAGGAACGTCCCCGTATGCGCCTGAGTACCCGCCTGATAATGCTTTGTGCAGGCTTTATGATCAGTCATGTCAGCCTGGCTGACGAGTTGCCCCAACGCTGGGTCAGTGCCGGGGGGGCGCTTTCGGAGTGGGTCAGCGTTTTAGGCGCGGAGTCTAAATTGGTTGGGGTCGATACCACCAGCCAACATCCAGAATCACTTAAATCGCTGCCCAGCATCGGGTATCAGCGGCAACTGTCGGCTGAGGGGATCTTGAGCCTCAAGCCAGATGTCTTGATCGGCACCGAGGAAATGGGGCCACCACCGGTGCTGGCGCAGATTCGTAACGCCGGTGTGCCGGTTGAAATGTTCTCGGCCGAAGCTGATCTGCCCACCCTGGAGGGTACTCTCGCGCACTTGGGGCGCCTGCTGGGGGATGAGGCTAAAGCGGCGCAAGTGTTCAAGGCGTATCAGCAGCAACTGGAAGCGTTGCAGCAGCAGGTCAAACAGGCACAAGCCCAGCACACATCGCCGGGCGTGCTGCTGCTGTTGGGGCATGCGGGCGGTAAACCACTGGTTGCGGGCAAGGACACAGCGGCAGACTGGTTGCTGACACAGGCCGGTGGTCACAACCTGGCCACGCACACGGGCTATAAAACCTTTTCCGTAGAAGCGCTGGCAGGTTTGAACCCTGATGTGCTGGTGTTTGCAGACCGTAGCCTGACTGGCGACGAGGCGCGCAAAGCACTGATGAAGGAAAACCCGATTCTGGCCTCGCTCAAGGCGGCCAAAGACGGGCGCATTTATGAGCTGGACCCAACGCTACTGGTAGGCGGCCTGGGCCCGCGCTTGCCGGATAGTTTGAAGCAACTGACGGCTGAGTTTTACCCTGCGGCTCCGGCTCACCCATGAGGACATTGGTTAAGCCTCGCCCGTTGTTTATCGGGCTGAGTGCGCTGTGTCTGATAGCCATCTGGTTGTCGTTGGCGTTGGGACCGGTGAGTTTGCCGTTGCTCGACACCTTGCGTGCGGCCTTGCGCTTGGTCGGCGTACCGATAAATGGCGACGGGCTGGAACAGGCCGAGTTGATCCTGGGGCAGATTCGTTTGCCCCGCACGTTGCTCGGTTTGGCGGTGGGCGGGGTGCTGGCGTTGTCCGGTGTGGCCATGCAGGGCTTGTTTCGTAACCCTCTGGCTGACCCCGGCCTGGTGGGGGTGTCTAGTGGTGCATCACTGGGTGCGGCGATAGCGATTGTCGGCGGTTCGGCCTTTGGCGGTTTGCCCGACGCGTTTGGCCCGTATTTACTGTCGATCTGTGCGTTTCTCGGCGGGTTGGGGGTGACGGCATTGGTTTATCGGCTTGGCCGCCGTAACGGGCAAACCAGCGTGGCAGTGATGCTGCTGGCGGGTATCGCGCTCACGGCGCTGGCCGGCTCGACGGTAGGCTTGTTCACGTACCTGGCCGATGACGCAACTCTGCGCACCCTGACGTTCTGGAACCTGGGCAGCTTGAACGGCGCCAGTTATGCCCGATTGTGGCCTCTGCTGTTTGTGACCGTGGCGGTATCCCTGTGGTTGCCACGCCGGGCCAGTGCGCTTAACGCCTTGTTGCTGGGCGAGTCCGAAGCCAATCACCTGGGCATCAATGTAGAAGGGCTCAAGCGCGAGTTGGTGTTCTGTACCGCGCTGGGCGTGGGCGCGGCCGTGGCAGCAGCGGGCATGATCGGCTTCGTCGGTTTGGTGGTGCCGCATTTAGTGCGACTGCTGGCCGGGCCGGATCATCGGGTGTTGTTACCTGCGTCGGTACTGGCAGGCGCTGCTTTACTGCTGTTTGCTGATCTGATTGCGCGCTTGGCCTTGGCGCCTGCGGAAATGCCGATTGGTATCGTGACCGCATTTTTGGGCGCGCCGTTCTTCCTTTACCTGTTGTTGCGAGGCCGCCACTGATGCTGCGTACAGAAAACCTGCAGATTCGTCGCGGCCCTAAAAGCGTGCTGAATGACATTACCCTTGAGGTGCGGCCGGGTGAAGTATTGGGTGTCCTCGGGCCCAATGGTGCCGGTAAAAGCACCTTGCTGGCGGCGCTGTGCGGGGAGTTGGCGCCGACTGAAGGGCAGGTCTTGCTGGATCAGGATGCTCTGAGCCAGTGGAAGGGGGCCGAGCGAGCGCAGCGTCTTGCCGTATTGCCACAAACATCGACCCTCGATTTTGCCTTTCGTGTTGAAGAGGTGGTTGGTATGGGGCGTTTGCCCCATCAGACCGGCACCGTGCGCGATGCCGAGATCATTTGCGCGGCGCTGGAGGCGGCTGATGTCGGGCATTTGGCGGGGCGCAGTTACCTGGCGTTGTCCGGTGGCGAGCGACAGCGGGTTCACCTTGCGCGGGTGCTGGCGCAGTTGTGGCCGGGGCAAAATGGGCAGACGTTGCTGCTCGATGAACCGACCTCGATGCTGGACCCTTTGCATCAGCACACAACCTTAAAAGCCATTCGTGCCTTTGCTGATCGTGGCGCTGCGGTGTTGATCATCCTGCATGACCTGAACCTCGCCGCGCGTTACTGCGATCGCTTGCTCTTGCTGGAAGACGGCTACCCGCGCGCCTTGGACAGCCCGCAAGTGGTGTTGCAGCCGCAGTCGCTCAAAGACGTATTCGGGCTGGATGTGTTGGTGCAGCCACACCCTGAATTAGGGCACCCGGTAATTATTGCGCGCTGACAACTTAAGAGGGATGACGAGATATCGCCTAGTAGGAGCTGCCGAAGGCTGCGATCTTTTGATCTTGAAAGTCAAAAGATCGCAGCCTTCGGCAGCTCCTACAGGAGGGGGCATACGCTGATCGGGTGTTTTTCAGGCAAAAAAAGACCCGGCAAGAGCCGGGTCAAATAACCGTGATTAGCCTGATGAGGAGATTTTCTGAGAGTCCGAACCAAGGGCCTTCCAGAAGATCGACTGGCCTCGCGACCAGGTGGCGTAATAATAACAATTCTCATTTCCATGTCAACAACTGTTTTTCAGCTTTTTTTGCGCCACCGATAAACGGTGTGGGCTAGCCTTTTTTCAGCTTGAACAAATCCTCCACTTGCTCATTCAAAAACGCCTTTCTTTGTGGGGGGATGTCGTTCCAGTGAACGTCCAGCAGCGCGCCTTCAATGGCATAGAGCAGCACTTTGGACGCCCTGAAGCCCCTGGCTTTGACGGCCCGGTAAGCCTCGACAGCCCCGCGGCGCCTTAAATCCGAAGCGCTGTGGATTCCGACAGCGTGTAACCATTGCGCCGAGGTTTTCCCAAGGTTTTTTAGATGCTGGAGTTCATCTTGCATCAGCTCTCCTTGCGACGGCGTGAGCTCAGCGCTTATGAGTCAAGACAGGTGTGTTGAAGTGTAGCGGCTGATAAGAAAGCCGCCGTCCGTTAGTCGTTTTTGGAACAAGCAGGCGCAGAAAGTGCAGGAGATGGCGTTAGGGCTGTGACAGGGATTGATGCAAAGGCCCGAGCCAGAGCGCTTGCTTCAAAATTCAGGCAACAGCCGCCAACGCCGGGCGGGCGTTGGGGCGAATGTCGTATTTGTTTTATTTGGTGCGATAGCGCAAGCGTGTGCCGAAGTTGACCGACATCAGGATTTCATCTGCAGTCAGTTCGACCGGAAAGTACGCCCCTGAAATTTGCGCATGGGCCAGGCTGGCGCCTTCGATGCAGGCGTTACGCAAGTCCAGGCCGCGCAGGTCGGCAGAGCGGAAATAGGCGTCGGTAAAATCCACGCTGTCTGCATTTAGCTCGCGCAAATCCAGCCCGCGAAAGTCGCCGCCACGCATATCAATGTGTCCGGGTGGACGTTGTTGGTTAAACCCGCTGATGTTGTCTTCATGCAGTAACGTGTAGAGCGCCGATTCAAGCAAGGCAGGGCGGCTCATGGGGCGTCTCCTGATGGATGTACATCAATATTATAGTGCCACTATTGGCGTGCCGCGAAACCCTTGCAGTTTCGCAGCACGGGCAAGCACTTACAGCCCTGGCAGGCGTTGGCGAATGTCGCTGATCAGGGTGTCCAGGCTTTTGCTGTTGTTGGTTTCAACCGGCTTGCTGCGCAGGACCTCATCTGCCCCGAGTGGCTCGCGGCTGGCTTGTTGCGCTCGGACAACGTCCATGGTCGCGTCAGACGGGTCGTTGCCAAGGCTTTTGCGATGAGCCAGCCAGCCTTCGATCACGGCGTCGGGTGCGGTGCAGTCGAGGATCAGGCACGGCACGCCCGTGGCTTCGGCAACTTTGGCGGCAGCGTCGCGTTGTTCGCGTTTGAGGTAGGTGGCATCAATGACCACCGGGAAGCCCGCGCGCAGCACGATGCCGGCCAGTTCATGCAGTTTGTCGTAGGTTGCGGCACTGGCGTCAGCGCTATAAATGCCATGGTCAACGGTGTTGTCGCCGGTTTGCTCGCCAAACAATTGCTTACGAACGACATCAGAGCGCAAACGAATGGCGCCCAGGGACTCAACCAAACGCATCGCAACAGAGCTTTTGCCGACGGCTGAAACGCCGTGGGTAATGGTCAGGAAGCGTGAAGGGATGGTGCTGTAGCTTTCAGCCAGGTTGGCGTAGTTGCGGTACTGGCGCAGGGTGGCTGCGCGCTGCACTGCGCTGGCTTCTGCCGGCATGCTGAACAGGCTGACCTTGGCACGCACCAGGGCGCGATAGGCTTTGTAGAAATTCAGCAGCTCAAGCCCCTGGTAGTCGCCGGTCAACTCCAGGTACTGGCTGACAAAGCGGCGTGCCAGGCACTTCAGGCTGCGGTCTTCAAGGTCCATGGCCAGAAAGGCGGTGTCGGCGTACACGTCGGTAAAACGGAACGGCTCGTTGAATTCGATGCAGTCGAAAATCACCACTTTGCCGTCAATCATGGTGGCGTTGCCCAAGTGGATATCACCGTGGCATTCGCGGATAAACCCTTGGGCCTTGCGTTGCTCCAGCAGCGGCTTGAGGCGGGAGAAGCTGTCTTCGGCCCAGGCTTGAAGGGCATCGAGTTGCAGCAGGTCAGCTTTGTCGGACAGGAAAGGGCGGATCTGCTCGAAGTTCTGACGCACCGGCTCCATGACGGCTTCAGGGGTGCCCTGGTGATGTTTCAGCGGGACATGCGGGGCGAGTGTGTGGAAATGGGCAATTTGCTGGGCCATTTCGTCGATGTGCGCAGCGGTCAGTTCGCCATTGGCCTGCAGCGTGCTCAGCAGCTGGCTTTGCGGGAATTGGCGCATTTTCAGCACGTACTCGATAGCCGGGCCTTCGCCGCCGAGTTGAGGCGCGTCGGCGCTGCCGGTGATCGGCAGTACGTCCAGGTACAGGCCTTCGGTCAGGCGCTGGTTGAGGCGCAGCTCTTCATTGCAGAAGAATTCGCGGCCACTGAGTTCGGTGAAATCAAGAAAGCCGAAGTTAACCGGTTTTTTGATCTTGTAGGCGTAAGGGCCGGTGAGGATCACCCAGGAAATGTGGGTCTCGATAACCTGAAACCCGTCGACTTCATGCGGGTATAAGCTCGGATTTTGTAGCGCGGTAATCAGGTTCTGGCTCACGGTCGGTCCTTCTGAAGGCGGGAAAATTCAATGCGCCATTATGGCTGTTGACAGCGGTCGTGCAAACCGCCGGACGCGCATGATGAACATGAGCAAAGTGCGTATAATCCCGCGCCATGACTCGAACTCGATCCCCCCGCTCCCGTTCCAAACGTCCTTCTGGTGGCCTCCGGCCCTGGCTGGGTTGGGCCCTCAAGCTCAGCCTCGTCGGCCTGGTGGTGCTGGCAGGTTTTGCTGTTTACCTCGATGCCATCGTGCAAGAGAAGTTCTCTGGCAAGCGCTGGACTATTCCGGCCAAGGTGTATGCCCGGCCGCTGGAGCTGTTCGTCGGCCAGAAACTCAGCAAGAACGACTTTTTGACTGAACTTGATGCACTCGGCTATCGCCGCGAAAGTGTGGCCAATGGCCCTGGTGCAGCCTCGGTGAATGGCAACACGGTTGACCTGAACACCCGTGGTTTCCAGTTTTATGAAGGTGCTGAGAAAGCGCAGCCGGTACGGGTGCGTTTTTCTGGCGATTATGTGTCGGAGCTGACCTCGACCAACGGTGCCAAGTTGCCCGTGGTGCGGCTTGAGCCATTGCTGATTGGCGGCCTTTATCCGAAAAACCTCGAAGACCGGATTCTGATCAACATTGATCAGGTACCGCCGTACCTGCTCGATACGCTGGTAACGGTAGAAGACCGTGATTTTTATCATCACTTCGGCGTGTCGCCCAAGTCGATCGTCCGTGCCCTGTGGGTCAACACCTCGTCCGGGCAAATGCGCCAGGGCGGCAGTACGCTGACTCAACAATTGGTCAAGAACTTCTTCCTGACCAACGAGCGCAGCCTCAGCCGCAAGCTCACCGAAGCAATGATGGCGCTGCTGCTTGAAATGCACTACGACAAGCGCGAGATCCTTGAGGCTTACCTCAACGAAGTGTTTGTGGGGCAAGACGGCCAGCGTGCGGTGCACGGCTTTGGTCTGGCCAGCCAGTTCTTCTTCAGTCAGCCGTTGTCTGAACTCAAACTGCATCAGGTGGCGTTGCTGGTGGGCATGGTTAAAGGGCCGTCGGCGTATAACCCGCGTCGTTACCCTGAACGTGCGCTTGAGCGGCGTAACCTGGTGCTCGACTTGCTGGAGCAACAGGGTGTGGCGACGGCCGAGCAAGTCGCTGCGGCTAAAAAGATGCCGCTGGGCGTGACCAAGCGAGGCAGCCTCGCGGACAGCTCATTCCCGGGCTTCCTGGATCTGGTTAAACGTCAATTGCGCGAAGACTATCGCGACGAAGACTTGACCGAAGAAGGGCTGCGGATCTTCACCAGTTTCGACCCGATCTTGCAGATGAAGTCTGAAGCGGCGGTGGGTGACACCTTCAAACGTCTGGCTGGACGCAAAGGCGCAGACGAAGTTGAAGCGGCGATGGTGGTTACCAACCCTGAAACCGGTGAGGTTCAGGCGTTGATTGGCAGCCGTCTGCCGGGCTATGCAGGCTTTAACCGAGCGCTGGATGCGGTGCGCCCGATTGGTTCGCTGGTCAAGCCTGCGGTGTATTTGACCGCACTTGAGCGACCAAGCCAGTTCACGCTGACCAGTTGGTTGTCGGATGAGCCGATATCGATCAAAGGGGCAGACGGGCAGGTCTGGACGCCGCAGAACTATGACCGTCGCTCTCACGGCACGATTTTCCTTTATCAGTCGATGATGAACTCTTTCAACCTGGGGACTGTGCGGCTCGGGCAGCAAGTCGGCGTGCCTAACGTGCTCAAGACGCTGGCGCGGTTGGGAGTAGAGCGTGAATTTCCGGCCTTCCCGTCCATGTTGCTGGGCGCTGGTGCGCTGAGCCCGATGGAAGTGGCAACGATGTATCAGACGCTGGCCAATGGCGGCTTCAATACACCGATGCGCGGTATTCGCAGTGTGCTGACGGCTGAAGGCGAGCCGCTGAAACGTTACCCGTTCCAGATCCAGCAGCGCTTCGATCCGGCCTCCATTTACCTGATCCAGACGGCAATGCAGCATGTGATGCGCGAAGGCACCGGGCGTTCGGTCTATAACGTATTGCCGAAAAGCCTCACGCTGGCGGGTAAAACCGGCACCAGTAACGACTCGCGTGACAGCTGGTTCGCAGGCTTCAGCCAGGATCTGCTGGCGGTGGTGTGGCTGGGGCGTGATGACAACGGTAAAACCCCGTTTACCGGTGCGAGCGGCGCCTTGCAGGTTTGGACCAGCTTTATGAGTAAAGCCGATCCATTGCCGCTGGATATGCCGCAGCCGGACAACATTGTTAAAGCCTGGATTGATCCGCATACCGGGCAAGGCTCTGATGCGAGCTGCCCTGGCGCTGTGCAGATGCCGTATATTCGCGGCAGTGAACCGCCTGCTGGAGCCGGTTGTGGTGCGCAAGCACCTGCGACAGGTGAAGCGGTGATGGATTGGGTCAAGGGCTGGTTGAATTAAGCAAAGAGGGTGTGACGTGAACAAGTGGTGGATTCCGGCTGTTTCAGCCCTGGCTTTGCTCAATGGTTGCGCGAGCGTACCGCAGGGCTCGATCCCTGTGGTCGACTCCGGTGTTCGGGTGTCGAACAGCGAGCGTGTTTCGGCGCAGCGTACGACCCGTAATTATCCACAGGCCACTGCGCCGCGTGCTGCTCAGACTCAGGCAATCCCTCAGGATTCAGGTGTGGTGGTGATGGTGCCGGGTGGTGGAGCGGCGGTTTCGACGCCGATTCAGACCCAGCCGATCACGCCGGGGCCGATTACCCCTGGCCCGGCGGCTGCGCCGATCAGCACCGGCAGCTATGCGCCGACAACGACTTACACCGCGCCGGCGCCGATTACGCCGAGTGGCATTCCGTCCAGCAGTGGCGGCTTGGCAGCAGATGAGCAACTGGATGGACCGGTGTTGGCGCTGCTGACCACTGCTCAACAGCAGCAGGCGAGTGGCGACCTGAATGGCGCCTCGTCGAGCCTTGAGCGGGCACAGCGCGTGGCACCACGCGAGCCGCAAGTGCTCTACCGTCTGGCAGAAGTGCGTATGGCGCAAGGGGATGCTGCTCAGGCTGAGCAGTTTGCCCGCCGTGGTTTGACCTTCGCGAGCGGTCGTCCGGACTTGCAGGCGAGCTTGTGGGGCTTGATTGCTCAAGCGCGTGATAAACAAGGTGATGCGGCTGGCGCTGCATTGGCCCGTCAAAAAGCCAGGTAAGTTTCTGATGGATGCTCGTTTTGCGGCGATTGCCGAACAATTATTGCTGATTGAACGTGAACTGCGCGTACAGGGCTGGTGGGACGATGTGTCTCCCAGTGCTGAGGCGCTGAGCAGTGTTGAGCCTTTTTCGGTCGACACGCTGGACTTTCACCAGTGGTTGCAATGGATATTCCTGGTGCGGATGAAGCAGATCCTTGAACAGGATCTTCCTCTGCCCAAGGTCTCGGGCATTCTGGAGATGGCCGAGATGGTGTATGCCGAGCGCCCTCAAGAGAGCCTTGGGTTGCGGGCTGAGCTGAAAAAGTTCGACCAACTGATCACTGACGCTGGTTAATTGCCTGGCTGCCGGTTTTTCCGGCAGTCTTGCGCATATTTCTACCGCTTTGCGCCATCTAGGCGAGTTTTATCCCTTCTCAAGCCCCTTTCTTCTACGTTCTCATGCGCTTAGTTGGAAAAAAGCGCAATTATTGCTTGACTTGGAGGGGCTGAAACACAAGAATCCAGACACCGCTGTACAGGGACTGCCAGAAGCAGACCCTCTCAGCAGATCATGAGGCGCATACCCGCGCCGACCTGTTACACCCGCAACGCGTTACCTCGCGCTGGGTGGGAAAACCCCGCAATATTTGGGGCGCTCCCAATACTTGCTCAGTCAGTGCTGACGTAGTCGGCGACCACCGTCGCTCATGCTCTGCTGAGAAGTAAACCTATTAAGACCCGTTCGTATTTTGTGAGCGGAATTCTGGCGTTTTAGAGGTGAACAACGTGGAGCTTTTATCTGGCGGTGAGATGCTCGTCCGCTTTTTGCGTGACGAAGGTGTCAACTATATCTACGGGTACCCTGGTGGTGCTCTCCTGCATGTCTACGACGCACTGTTCAAAGAACCGGAAGTTACCCACATCCTGGTTCGTCACGAACAAGCTGCTACCCATATGGCTGACGGTTACGCCCGTGCCACCGGTAAAGCCGGTGTGGTACTGGTGACTTCCGGGCCGGGTGCTACCAACGCTATCACCGGTATTGCAACTGCCTACATGGACTCCATTCCGATGGTGATCATTTCTGGCCAGGTGCCTAGCACTATGGTCGGGACCGATGCCTTCCAGGAAACCGACATGATCGGTATCTCGCGTCCTATCGTGAAGCACAGCTTCATGATCAAGCACGCGTCGGAAATCCCGGAGGTCATGAAAAAGGCGTTTTACCTCGCGCAATCCGGTCGTCCTGGTCCGGTCGTGGTCGATATCCCGAAAGACATGACCAACCCGGCTGAAAAGTTCGAATACGTTTTCCCTAAAAAAGCCAAACTGCGTTCTTACAGCCCGGCTGTACGTGGGCACTCGGGGCAAATCCGCAAAGCAGTAGAAATGCTTCTGGCGGCTAAGCGTCCGGTTCTTTACGCAGGCGGCGGCGTTATTTTGGGTGGCGGTGCTGCACCGTTGACCGAACTGGCGAAAATGCTCAACGTCCCCGTGACCAATACGCTGATGGGCTTGGGTGCCTACCCTGGCACAGACCGTCAGTTCATTGGCATGCTCGGCATGCACGGCAGCTTCACTGCCAACATGACCATGCACAACGCGGACGTGATTCTGGCGGTGGGTGCGCGCTTTGATGACCGTGTTATCAACGGTGCCTCCAAGTTCTGCCCTAACGCCAAGATCATCCATGTTGATATCGACCCGGCGTCCATCTCCAAAACCATCAAGGCAGACGTGCCGATTGTCGGCCCGGTCGACAGCGTGCTGACCGAAATGGTTGCGATCCTCAAGGACATTGGCGAGAAGCCAAACCCTGAAGCGGTTGCCACCTGGTGGAAGCAGATCGATGAGTGGCGCGGTGATCGCGGATTGTTCCCTTACGACAAGGGCGACGGCAGCAAGATCAAGCCACAAGCTGTGATCGAAATGCTCTGCGAAGTGACCAAGGGCGATGCGTACGTGACGTCCGACGTGGGCCAGCATCAGATGTTTGCGGCTCAGTACTATCGCTTCAACAAGCCTAATCGCTGGATCAACTCTGGCGGTCTGGGCACGATGGGCTTCGGTTTCCCGGCGGCAATGGGTGTGAAACTGAGTTTTCCGGATGATGACGTCGCGTGTGTAACAGGCGAGGGCAGCATCCAGATGAACATTCAGGAGTTGTCGACGTGCCTGCAGTACGGTCTGCCTGTCAAAATCATCAACTTGAACAACGGTGTTCTGGGGATGGTTCGTCAGTGGCAGGACATGAACTACGGCAGCCGTCACTCGCACTCTTATATGGAATCGCTGCCTGACTTCGTCAAGCTGGCTGAGGCGTATGGGCATGTGGGTATTCGGATTACCGATCTCAAAGACCTGAAGCCGAAAATGGAAGAAGCCTTTGCCATGAAAGATCGCTTGGTATTCCTGGATATTCAGGTGGATACCAGTGAGCACGTTTACCCGATGCAGATCAAAGATGGCTCCATGCGCGACATGTGGCTGAGCAAGACGGAGCGTACTTAATCATGCGGCACATTATTTCTTTGCTTCTTGAAAACGAACCCGGTGCTCTGTCTCGCGTTGTTGGGCTTTTCTCGCAACGTAACTACAACATCGAAAGCCTGACTGTGGCGCCAACGGAAGACCCGACCTTGTCGCGTCTGACGCTGACCACCGTGGGGCACGATGAGATTATTGAGCAGATCACCAAGAACCTGAACAAGCTGATCGAAGTGGTCAAGCTGGTGGATCTGTCAGAGAGCGCTCACATCGAGCGCGAGCTGATGCTGGTCAAAGTCAAGGCTACCGGTGCCCAGCGCGCAGAGATCAAGCGCACCACGGATATTTTCCGGGGGCAGATCGTTGATGTCAGCGCCAGTGTGTATACCGTGCAGTTGACAGGTACCAGCGACAAGCTCGACAGTTTCATCCAGTCGATTGGTACTGCCTCGATCCTGGAAACAGTTAGAAGTGGCGTGACGGGTATTGCCCGTGGCGACAAAGTACTCAGCATCTAAACACCTACAAATGCTAATGGCCCGAATGGCCTGGATACATAAAGGAAAATCATGAAAGTTTATTACGACAAAGACTGCGACCTTTCGATCATCCAGGGCAAAAAAGTAGCCATCATCGGTTACGGCTCCCAGGGTCACGCTCAAGCGTGCAACCTGAAAGACTCCGGCGTAGACGTTACAGTTGGCCTGCGTAAAGGTTCGGCCACTGTCGCCAAAGCTGAAGCTCACGGTCTGAAAGTAACTGACGTTGCCAGCGCTGTTGCCGCTGCTGACCTCGTCATGATTCTGACCCCGGACGAGTTCCAGTCGTCTCTGTACAAGAACGAAATCGAGCCGAACATCAAGAAGGGCGCTACCCTGGCCTTCTCCCACGGCTTCGCGATTCACTACAATCAGGTTGTTCCGCGTGCTGACCTCGACGTCATCATGATCGCGCCAAAAGCGCCGGGCCACACTGTACGTTCCGAGTTCGTGCGTGGCGGCGGTATTCCTGACCTGATCGCGATCTACCAGGACGCTTCGGGCAATGCCAAAAACGTTGCACTGTCTTACGCTTCGGGCGTGGGCGGTGGTCGCACCGGTATCATCGAAACTACGTTCAAAGACGAAACCGAAACCGACCTGTTCGGTGAGCAAGCGGTTCTGTGCGGCGGTACTGTTGAACTGGTTAAAGCCGGCTTCGAAACACTGGTTGAAGCAGGCTACGCGCCAGAAATGGCTTACTTCGAGTGCTTGCACGAACTGAAGTTGATCGTTGACCTCATGTACGAAGGCGGTATCGCCAACATGAACTACTCGATCTCCAACAACGCTGAATACGGCGAGTACGTGACCGGCCCAGAAGTGATCAACGCTGAATCCCGTCAAGCAATGCGTAACGCTCTGAAGCGCATTCAAGACGGTGAATACGCGAAGATGTTCATCAGCGAAGGTGCTACTGGCTACCCTTCGATGACTGCCAAGCGTCGTAACAACGCTGCACACGGTATCGAAGTGATCGGCGAGCAACTGCGCTCGATGATGCCTTGGATCGGTGCTAACAAAATCGTCGACAAAGCTAAAAACTAAGTCAGTACGATCTTGAAAAAACGCGGCCCTGGCCGCGTTTTTTCGTTTAAGCGGCAGCTTCTGGTATAAAGCAGGAACGTTTGCGGGTGAAAGTTGGTCTGCAAGCTTCTATTGAAACTTTCCATATCGTTGCAAGGTAATGTCCATGAGCGAACGTCCCGAAGAGCCAAAACAGGCTTCTGACGCCGATAGCCTGCTGCCTATCGATGAGCATGTCGAAGAAGGGCATGACGCTGAAGGCCGTAAGGTCCGGCATCGTGGTATCTATCTGCTGCCCAATCTTTTTACAACGGCAAACCTGTTTGCCGGTTTCTACTCCATCATCAGCTCAATGAGTGCGCAAAGCGCAATGAGCGCTGGTGATGCTGCGGGCGCAAGCAAGTATTTTGCATTTGCCGCCATCGCGATTTTTGTCGCCATGGTGCTGGATGGCCTTGATGGCCGGGTTGCTCGTATGACTCATACCGAAAGTGCCTTTGGCGCCGAGTATGATTCCTTGTCTGACATGGTCGCTTTTGGCGTGGCGCCAGCGCTGCTGGCGTTTGGTTGGGCGCTGGGCGACATGGGCAAGGTCGGCTGGATGGTGGCCTTCATTTATGTAGCAGGCGCGGCGTTGCGTCTGGCTCGCTTCAATACGCAGGTCGGTACAGCAGACAAGCGTTATTTCATCGGTCTGGCCAGCCCGGCTGCGGCGGGTGTCGTAGCCGGTATTGTTTGGGCGTTCAGCGATTACGGGATCCAGGGATCGAAAATGTCCTTCCTGGTGGCCTTGTTGGTGGCTGCGGCGGGTATGCTGATGGTCAGCAACATCAAATACAACAGCTTCAAGCAGCTGGATTTGAAAGGGCGCGTGCCGTTTGTGGCGATCCTGGCGGTGGTGTTGGTGTTCGCTGTGGTGTTCAGCGATCCACCGCGTATTCTGCTGCTGGCTTTCCTGGTGTATGCCGCTTCGGGCCCGATTCAATATTTATTGCATTTGCGCCGTAACAAAACCGGCGAGTGATGTAATTTCCCCCAAACTCCGTAGTCTATTGGTGCATCAGCCCTCCAATACTACGGAGTTGTCATGCTCATCAAGCTGCCTAAAGCGTCCGACTGCAAAGAGTCGGACGTCACCCCCGAGTCCTTCTATTTATCTCGCCGTGCATTGCTGGGCAGCTCGCTTGCAGGATTAGCCGTGAGCGCACTGCCGCGTTGGGCGAATGCCACTGATGCTTCGCGCTACGCAGATGTTGATCCGGGCAAGGCGCCGGGCTGGTTTGCCGAGAAACTCCCGCAGACCCAGTGGCAGGCAGTGACAGTCAAAGGGGAGGCCATTACACCTTTCAAAGACGCCACGCACTACAACAACTTCTATGAGTTTGGTACTGATAAAGGCGATCCGGCGCAATACGCGGGTGCTTTGAAAACCGAGCCATGGACGGTAGTCGTGGATGGTGAGGTGGGTAAGCCTGGGCGTTATGCCCTTGAGGACTTTATGAAGCCCTACCAGTTGGAGGAACGGATCTATCGGTTGCGCTGTGTAGAAGCGTGGTCAATGGTCATTCCTTGGATGGGCTTCCCCCTGTCAGCGTTGCTTAAGCAGGTCGAGCCCACATCGAAAGCTAAATTCATACGCTTTGAAACCTTGAAGGACCCGAAAGTCATGCCGGGCCAGCGCTCCGACTTTGCGTTGATTGATTGGCCCTATGTAGAAGGCTTGCGTCTGGATGAGGCGATGAACCCGTTGGCCATATTGGCGGTGGGGATGTATGGCCGTGAGTTGCCTAATCAGAACGGCGCGCCTCTTCGCTTGGTTGTCCCGTGGAAGTATGGCTTCAAGAGTGTGAAGTCGATTGTACGAATCAGCCTGGTTGAGGAGCAGCCGAAAACCACTTGGCAGAGTATTGCGGCCAATGAATATGGCTTCTATGCCAATGTGAACCCGCAAGTCGATCACCCTCGCTGGACTCAGGCGCGTGAGCGGCGCCTGCCGAGCAGTTTGTTTAGCCCTAATGTGCGGGACACGCAGATGTTTAATGGCTATGTGGATGAAGTCGCTTCTTTATATACCGGCCTGGATCTGCGGAAGAATTACTGATGAAGTTTCCACTGTGGCGTCTCGGTGTATTTGTAGCGGCTGCGATCTGGCCTTTGTACTGGCTCTATGAGGCGTGGAGCTTTGCCTTGGGGCCGGATCCCGGAAAGGTGTTGGTTGATCGGCTGGGGCTTGGGACACTGGTCTTGTTGCTGGTGACGTTATGCATGACGCCCCTGCAAAAGCTGACAGGCTGGCCGGGGTGGATTGCGGTCCGCCGCCAGATCGGGTTGTGGTGTTTTGCCTACGTGATGCTGCACCTGTGCGCCTACTTGTTCTTTGTACTTGGGCTCGACTGGTCCCAGTTGGGGGTTGAGCTAAGCAAGCGGCCTTACATTATTGTCGGCAGCTTGGGCGCTCTATGTTTGTTGGCGCTGGCGGTGACCTCCAATCGTTACAGTCAAAGGCAAATGGGTGCGAGCTGGAAGAAGTTGCATCGCTTGGTGTACGTGGTTGTGGGGTTGGGTCTTTTGCATATGTTGTGGATTGTGCGTGCTGACCTGAAAGAGTGGTCGATCTATGCCTTTATAGGTGCATGCCTTTTACTGCTGCGGATCCCGCCGGTGATGCGTCGGATCCCTCGTCTATATAAGAAGAAACCAGTAGTGGCCACTTAATTCAAATTAACCCTTGACTCAGAATTCTAGCGGCCTATAATGCGCACCACTTCCGGCGCAGTCGAAACGGAAAACTCCTTGAATATCAACGAGTTGGATGATTTTGACGTTGCCAGCTTCAATTCATCGAAGCAGGAAATGAGGTGTTGACAGCAGCGTGTAACGCTGTAGAATTCGCCTCCCGCTAACGAGAGATCGAAAGCGCAAGTGGTTGATGCTAAAAAGGAAACTTTG